>JADHXT010000246.1 GCA_016782825.1 Candidatus Brocadiia bacterium
GGGCCCGCTCCGCGTCAGAATCGATTCGGGCAACACGCCGTGAAGATGTGACCCCGGTTCCACATCATCCGTGGGGGCAGGTCATTCCTCTGTTATTCCAAACGCTTCAAGTCGAGATAATCAAGGTTCACGCCGCTTCTTCCCTGATTCCGGATTTCCATCTTATTCTTACCCGGTCTTAACGTAACGGTCAGCTTAACCGCTTTATACCTCCCCCACCCGTCGGTTTTCGGGAGGAGGAGAATCGACTGTTCGACCCCGTTAACAACCAGACTGCAACTTGCCCCCGATCCAGATGCATAGCCCAGCACGAGTTCGAAATCTCCACCGCCCGAGCCGCCATCGACGATAATCGCAACCGCAGCACCCGGATTTTGCATATTTCCGACATGCCTGCTCCCGGCGTTCGCTCCACCGGAGACCTCGCCGATTTCCAATTCATAGCGTGTGCCGTTCGGCGGGGCGGGGTCGAAGATTGCCATCGTTTGATTTGGACTTTGCGAAAGCAATGCTGTTAGGCGTTGGGCCAATTCGGGGTACTTTTCGATCAGGTTATTCGCTTCACCGGGGTCATCCGCCAAGTCGAAGAGTTGCTTTTCCTTGGGATTCTCTTTCGCCTGGACGCTGGACCAATGTCCGTAGCGGCGGCCTTCGCGATATTTCCATTTCCCGGTCCGGACCGCTTGATTCCCTGAAAAGTAAAACAAATCATACGGCGTCTTTTCTTCCGGGCCGCCCATCATCAGGTTCTGGATGTTATGCCCGTCTGGTTTGAGTTTGAGGTCGGGCGGCAGTTTTGCGCCCGTGATGGCGGCAAAGGTCGGAAGAAAGTCCATCGCCGTTGCCAGTTCCTTACACTCCGTTCCCGCCGGGATCCTCGCGGGCCAGCGCATCACACACGGCACCCGTTGTCCCCCCTCATAACTGGAACCTTTTCCGTCGCGGAACGGTTTGGCTGAACCGCCGTGGTTGCCCTTTATAAGCCACGGGCCGTTATCCGACGTAAAGATGACCAACGTGTTTTCATCCACGCCGTTTTCTTTCAGAGCATCGAGGATGCGTCCGGTGTTGAAATCGATTTCCTCAATGACATCGCCGTAGAGTCCGCCTGCACTTTTTCCTTCGAACTCGGGCGAGACAAAAAGTGGGACGTGCGGCATCGGGTTCGCCAGGTAAAGGAAAAACGGCTTGCGCTCCTTAACACTTTGCTCGATGAACCGGATGCTCTCGTCGGCGAGCCGGCGCGTAATCGTAGTCTGGTCGAGCGGAAACTCGATACACTCTTCGTCGCGCATCAAAGGTACTTTGTGCCTCATCTTGCCCGGCTGTCTTCCCTCCGGTGCTGCCGCAAATGCCGCCTCGATTTTCTCCGGCGTAATGCCTTCGAGGAAGAGACAGTTGTCGGCATACTTCATATTCTTCGCCGGATACATATCGTTGCTGTAAGGGATTCCGTAAAAGGAGTCGAACCCCTGATTGGTCGGCAGGAATTTCGGTTCGTCGCCCAGATGCCATTTGCCCGCCGCCAGCGTTTTGTAGCCGACCGATTTGAGCAGCTCCGCGATGGTAAAGTGCTTAGGGTCGAGTCCGCGCGAACCACGATTCGGAAAGAACACGCCCGGCACACCGACCCGGCGGGGATAACACCCGGTCATCAGTGCCGCACGCGAAGGGGAACAGACGGATGACGCGACATAGAAATCGGTGAACCGGCGCCCCTCTTTTGCCATCCGGTCAATACGCGGCGTCTTGTTTTTCGGCGCGCCGAAACAGCCTAGGTCGGCGTAGCCCATATCGTCATTGAAAACAAGAACTACATTCGGACGCCTCGCTTCCCTCCCTTGCGCCGAGGAGGGAATCACAGCCGGGGTGGCGAGGGCTACCCCGGCAGTGGCTGCCGCCTTGAGCAGCTTTCGCCGGGTTATTGTGGGCGCGCGGCGTCGGGTCTGGCTTCTTCCATTCACTTGGTCGCCTCCGTTGGTGTCGCTCAGGCCTGGCCCGGCGGGCGCTGGTCGGCCTTGAGCTCTGCGTCGAAGCTCCGCAGGAGCCCGGTGAGCTTCTTCCCGACATTTCCCATTTGGCTCCTGGGTACCCTCGTTCGCCCGCCTCTTCGAGGATGATTGTACTGCCCCCCCCACAGAATGCAAGCCAAAGAGCTCGGCCTGCGTCCGCACGGGACCACGGAACCGCTGCAAGACGGCCGAACGGCTCGTGCTGGGGCCAACATGGCCGAACCCGCCCCTTGCGCTCCATGCGGCTCCGTTCCCCCTCGCGATCCGCCAGCTTGGCGTGGTGGCTTTCGTTTATCCCGCTCTCGCCAGCACCGGCAGGCCCCGTTTCGTTTCTCACCCATTCGGTGCAGCTCCGTCCAGTGGCTTGATCGGGAGAATCGTGCCTCCACACCGCGGCTAGGCGCATTCCACGATCAAGCGTTCGCTGCGCATCTGGGAAATCCAGGATTGAGTAACATGCCCCTCGGGTCCACTGAGCGCCTCGCAGATGCCGGAGGCATTCGCCTCTCTCTCGGGGAGAGGCGCCTCGCCGCAGGCGAGGCGGTGAGTCTGCTGTGATGGGCGCCCCAACCATACACCGCATTCGAGAAGATCGAGGCGGTGCCTCGATGACACACCGTCCCCAGGCAGCCCGTCCTCCGCAGTAGCCCTGCTACGGAGGATGGAAGCCCGGGGACGAGCGAGTGCGCACCATGCTGCCATACCTGCCGCGTGGGAGTGGGAGAGGACGCGGGATGGGGGGATCCCGCCCACAGGCCGCCGATGTGCAGGAGTCGAACTCCTCTTCCGCTCTTCCGCTCATCCATCCCCTCATCCACCCATCCATTCCTCCACTCCCCCATGCAACAGGGCGGGCTGGGAATGTCCCAACCCGCCCTGAGGGGCTGCTTACAAGCTCACGAGGCCGCATCACGTGATGATGCGGAGGCCGAGCTCCTGGAGCTGGCGGGCGCTCACCTCGGACGGGGCGCCAGTCATCAGCTCGACGGCCCGTTGCGTCTTCGGGAACGCGATCACCTCGCGCAGGCTGTCGCGCTGGAGCAGCAGCATGATCAGGCGGTCGAGGCCCAGGGCGATGCCGCCGTGGGGCGGGGCGCCATACTTGAGCGCGTCGAGCAGGAAGCCAAACTTCTCCTGCGCCTCCTCCTCGCCGATGTTCAGCAGCCGGAAGATGCGCTCCTGCACGTCGGGACGATGGATACGGATGCTGCCGCCGCCGAGCTCGGTGCCGTTGAGCACGATGTCGTAGGCGTAGGCGCGCGCGTCGAGCGGCCGCTCCTCGAGGATATCCAAGTCCTCGGGGTGGGGCATTGTGAAGGGGTGGTGCGTGGGGTCGGGACGCTGCTCCTCGGCGTTCCAGAGGAACATGGGGAAGTCGACCACCCAGCAGAAGGCGAAGCTGTCTTTGGCGATGAGGCCCAGCTCGGCGCCCAGGCGGCGGCGCAGCCCGTCGAGCGAGGCAGCCACCACGGCCGGCGCGTCGGCGACGAACAGCAGCAGGTCGCCCGGCTCGGCGCCCATCCGCTCCTTGAGTGTGGCCTGCTGCTCGTCGGAGAAGAACTTGACGATCGACGACGTGAGGGCGCCGCCCTCGTCCACCTTCATCCACGCCAGGCCCTTGGCGCCGAAGTCGCGCAGCCACTCGGTCATCGTGTCGATGTCCTTGCGGGAGTGCTTCGGTGCGGCGCCCTTGGCGTTGAGGCCGCGCACCTGGCCGCCGGCTTCCAGTGCACGGGTGAAGACGCCGAACTCGCAGGCGCCGGCAATGTCGCCGACGTTCACCAGCTCCATGCCGAACCGCAGGTCGGGCTTGTCGGTGCCGTAGCGCTCCATGGCATCGGCGTAGGGGATACGCTGGAAGGGCGTCTCGATGGCGATGCCGAGGGTCTTCTGCATCACTTCGGCCATGAGGCCCTCGATGAGGGCGTAGATGTCCTCTTCATCGATGAAGGACATTTCGACGTCGAGCTGGGTGAACTCCGGCTGGCGGTCGGCTCGCAGGTCCTCGTCGCGCAGGCACTTGACGATCTGCACGTAGCGGTCGAAGCCGGCCACCATGAGGATTTGCTTGAAGAGCTGCGGGCTCTGGGGCAGGGCGAAGAAGCGGCCGGGGTGCACGCGGCTGGGCACCAGGTAGTCGCGGGCGCCTTCGGGCGTGCTCTTGGTGAGCAGCGGCGTCTCGACGTCCACGAAGCCCTGGCGCGCGAAGTAGTCGCGGATCACGCCGAAGCACTGCGAGCGGAACATGAGGCTGCGCTGCATCATGGGCCGGCGCAGGTCGAGGTAGCGGTAGCGCAGGCGGAGTTCCTGGCTCACGTCCAGGCGGTCCTCGATCTCGAAGGGCGGCGTCTCCGAGGCGTTGAGCAGTTCCACCTCGTCCACGTACACTTCCACCGCGCCGGTGTCCATCTTGGGGTTCACCATGCCCTCGATGCGGTGCCGCACCTGGCCGCGGCAGGCGATGACGTATTCGCTACGGAAGGCGTCGGCGATGGCGTGGGCTTCCGCGTTATGCTCGGGCTTGAAAACCACTTGCGTGAGGCCCTCGCGATCGCGGAGGTCGATGAAGATCACGCCCCCGTGGTCGCGGCGGTTGTGCACCCAGCCACAGAGGGTCACAGGCTGCCCCACGTGTTCGGCACGGAGTTCGCCGCAGGTATGGGTCCGCTTCAGGTGCATCGGGAATCCTCTCTCGGTTCGGGTTTCGCATCGCGCGGCGCGTCGCGTCGTGCGGATAGGCTGGCAGGGGAGCGAGCGGGGTCTAGTCGGTGGTGGCATTGGCCGCGCCGCAGTCATCAGCGACCGCGGCACGGTGTACCTCCTGGAGAGTGGCGACCACGGCCTCGATGCCTTGGACGGTGGTCTCGGTGCTCGTGGCCATCTGCTTGAGCTTGAAGGCTCCGCTGGCCAGCTCGTCGTCGCCGACGACGGTGACGAAGCGGGCGCCGAGCTTGTTGGCGCTGCGCATCTGGGCTTTGAGGCTGCGGCTCTCGTAGTCGGTGTCGGCGGCGAGGCCGGCGCGGCGCAGCGCGCTCAGGTGGCCGAAGACGGCCTGGCGCGCGGCGTCGCCCATGGTCACCAGGTAGATGTCCAGCGGCTCCGGCGGCTCGGGCTCGCCGAGCGCCTCGAGCGCCATCAGCACCCGCTCGACGCCCATGGCAAAGCCCACGGCGCCCAGCTCGGGGCCGCCGAGGTCGGCGATCAGCCGGTCGTAGCGTCCCCCGCCGCACAGGGCGTCCTGCGCGCCGAGGCCGCTGTGGGTGATCTCGAACACGGTGCCCGTGTAGTAGTCGAAGCCGCGCACGAGATAGGCGTCTTCCTCGAACGTCACGCCTGCCGCGTTGAGGGCGGCGCACACCCGCGCGAAGTGCGCCTGCTCGGCGTCGGGCAGGTGGTCGAGGATGCGAGGCAGCTCGCGGGTGACGGCGCGGCACGCCCTCTGCTTGCAGTCCAGCACGCGGAACACGTTGCGCTCGATGCGGCGCTTGCAGTCGGGGCAGAGCGCATCGAGCTGCTCGGCGAGCTTGGCCTTGATGAGGTCGCGGTAGCCGCCGCGGCTTTCGGGCGTGCCGATGGCGTTGAGCCGCACGCGGTAGCCGCCGAGACCCAGCGCGTCGAAGAAGTGGCATACCAGCGCGATCACCTCAGCATCCAGCTCGGGGCTAACCGCCCCGATGGCCTCCACGCCGATCTGGTGAAACTGCCGCTTCCGCCCCGCCTGCGGCCGCTCGTGGCGGAACATGGGCCCGATGTAGTAGAGCTTCTGGA
>JADHXT010000247.1 GCA_016782825.1 Candidatus Brocadiia bacterium
TCCAGCGGGTTCGACGGATCGCATCTGCCCTGCCTGCCTTATGTCGGGCGCCCTGAAGGCGTCGGGCGGCGAGACCCTCCGGATGCCGCCCGGCCTGTCAGCGTCACCAGCAGTGCCCACGGCATTCCCCTTTGAATTCGGCGGCTACCGGTTGCTGGGACTGCTCGGTCGCGGTGGAATGGGCGCGGTTTTTGATGCCGAGCAACTTGCCACCGGGCGCCGTGTCGCCCTGAAGATGCTCGCCCAGCAGTTCGATTCTCCGGACATGCGTCAGCGGTTCCTCCGCGAAGGTCGTCTTGCCGCGGGCGTCAGCCATCCCAACAGCCTCTACGTTTTCGGGTCCGAGGAGATCGAAGGTATCCCGGTGATCACCATGGAGATCGCCGGCAGCGGCACGCTCAAGGACAGGCTCAAGAAACATGGCCCGCTCCCGACAACGGAGGCGGTCGACGCGACTCTCGACGTCATCGCCGGCCTGGAGGCCGCCTTCGCAGCCGGGGTGCTGCATCGCGACATCAAGCCGTCTAACTGCTTCGTCGGCCCGGACGGTTCGGTGAAGATCGGTGACTTCGGCCTGTCAGTGTCCACGCTGGCGAAGGACGACTCCTATGTCACGGCGAGCGGCGTCATCATGGGCACCCCAGCTTACGCGTCGCCGGAACAGCTTCGCGGCGATGACCTGGACGTGCGCGCTGACATCTACTCCGTGGGCGCGACGCTGTTCTCTCTGCTCACCGGCCGGGCGCCCTTCGAGGGAGACAACGCGGTCCAGGTCGTCGCCAACGCCGTGAACCGAGAGCCGGAACCGCTGAGCGCGCTGCGTGAAGACGTCCCGCCCGGCCTGGAGCGGGTCGTGGCCCGCTGCCTCACCAAGGAACCGGGCGGGCGCTACGCCGACCACGCGGCACTGCGCGATGCGCTGTTGCCTTTCAGTTCCAGAGAACCGGAACCGGCGTCGATGGACGTCCGACCGACAGCCGGCTGGATCGATTTCTTGATCGCCTTCTTGATCCCGTATGTGATCCTCATGCTCTCCGTCGGTGGGCCCGAGTTTCATTTCCGGCTCTTCATGGATCGCACACTGTACTCGGCGAGATACTACATTGCGTTCCTCAGCTTCGGTATCCTCTACTTCATCGTCGTTGAGGGGATCTGGGGCGCCGGCCTCGGCAAGTGGCTCAAGGGGTTGCGCGTTGTCCGCACAAACGGCCGGACTCCCGGCATCGGACGGGCGCTGATCAGGATCCTGATTCCCATTCTCATTATTGAAGTCGTCCGAATTCCCCTCCTGATGGCGTCGATTTCCGCGACCGATATTAACGACCTGACCTGGCTTGAGATCGCGATCTTCTCGGGCGCCACCTTCATCTGTCCTTGGATCCCGGCTTTGTTGGTATGGAGAGTGCGTTTTGTCACCGTTTGGGACCTCGCCAGCGGAACAAGGGTAGTGGTGAAGCCGAAGGGCACCGTGCGACCGTCGGTCGAGCCTGCGGCTCCGCCCAAAACCCTCGCCGAGGGTGCCCGTTCGCTTGGGCCTTACCAGATCATCAAAGAGATGGTTCCCGGAGAATGGATCGTCGCCACCGATCCCGTGCTGCGCCGCCAGGTCTGGTTGCTGCGGCGAAACTCACTGGAACTTCCGCTTGCTCGACAAGACCTTGCCCGGTCCGGCCGTTCGCGCTGGTTGCAGAAGGTGGAAACGTCCGAAGCCACTTGGGATGCCTTTGAGGCGACTCAGGGAGTGCCGTTCTCCAGTCTGGTCGAAGGCGGGAAGCGTGTCCCCTGGGGGAGTCTGCGCCATTGGCTCCATGACCTGGCGTCGGAACTATGGGCCGCGGCAGGGGATCTGACCCTGCCCGCCGAGCTGAGCCTTGATCATGTCTGGGTCGCCGCACAAGGGCATGCCGTCTTGCTCGACGAACCTTGGCCCAGTGTTGTAACCCCCGCCAAGCGCTTTCCCGTTGGTGATCTCGCCGGCCAACAGCGTTTCCTCGGTGCTGTCGCCGCTTGCGTGCAGTCAACCAGTCTCCCCCTTCATGCCAGGCCAGTGCTGCAGAATCTCGAGAATGGGAAGTTCGAGAAGCTCAGCTTCCTCACCGGCACCCTGCTTGGATTCCTGGACAAACCCGCTGAGGTTAGCAAGGGGATCCGAGCTGCGTCGATCTTCATGCTGCCTCTCTATGTCTGGATTATGATCGTCGTCGGGATCTCGACATCGGAGAAGTACTGGCAGGGCGCGGAGCGTACCTTCATCAGCGTTGCCGTCCTCGTATTGGCCGCTAGAAGCCTGCTTCAACTCCTGGAACTTCCGTTGTTCCGTACTACCTGTAGCCACGCCACTTTTGGGTTGGTGGTGGTCAACGCCAAAGGGGCACCCGCCGGGATATCACAGTTGTTCGTTCGCTGGGCGATCGTCTGGCTCCCGCTGTTTCTCCCAATGGTGCTCGTGGCTCAGTTGTTGGGAACAGCCCAAGCGATCGCTCTGATCCCCCCTCTTGTAATGCTTCTCTTGTGGATCAGCGCAGCGGTCTATGCGGTGATTCATCCCAACCGTGGATTGCACGACAGGCTGGCGGGAACCTGGGTGGTGCGGCGTTGAGTCGCCGTCTATCGAAAGCGCAGCGACCGTCAGCCAATGGCCAGAGCGGGAGACACTGTGAGAGGGAACTGAATCGCCTTTTCCTCAACGGCGTCTGGAAATCGAGCCAGAGCTTCGGACGCAACGAGATACTGCTCGCGATTCACTGCCTGAGGAGGGCTGTGGCGAAGATCATCAAAGAGGAGCAGAGGCAGAGCAACGGGGTGCAGGAAGAGGTGGTGGTGTAGGTCACGGGGAAGCGGCTCTCGGTTTTCGGAGAGCCGCTTCCCTGTGGTCATGGTGGAGATGAAGGAACTAAGCAAGCAAGACGATGGTGGACGCATGGAGGGATGAGATCGATCGAGACATCGACAACAGCACGCAAACCAACCTGGACAGGTGGATGAGGCGGGAGTGGCACAGAGCGGGTTCACGAGACAACTGGTCGGAAGGCAGGAAGGCGAAGTGGATGGAGTGGGTGGGGTGGCGGAGCAGGCGTTGCGACGGGGGAGCCGGGCACAGCTACCAGGTGCCTGCTCCCCGCCTTTGGCCGTGGCCGTTGTTGTGTGCTGGCAGGCGTGGTGAGTTTGAGCCAGCCCCCACCCCGAGAAGAGCGGCTCGGCAACAGTCCGAGTCTCAGGCTGGACAAGTGGGTGAGGAGGGAGCCCCAGAGGCGAACGGCCTCGCGAAGGCTGTGCTGGGAGCGAACCAAGCTGGACAGGTGGATGAGGAAGGAGTGGCACAGGGCTGCAGCGTGAGACCGGTGGACCGCGGGAAGGAAGGCGAGGTGGGGTGGGATCGCGGTGGCGAGACGAGGGCGATGCTGAGGGGAGGTCGTTTGGGGTGTGGAGAAGGTGAGGGTGGACTCCACCCCTCGTGCCGTGCTGAAGCAATACCCCAGTCTGCTCTTCCGCGGTCGTACAATCAAGCATGAGATCGGCTCAGGGGACGGAGACCGAGTCGCTGGTCTCGACGTTGGCGGTCCAGTCGTAGGCGTGTGCGTTGTGGACGACGCCGGTGACTGTGAAGGTGAAGGTGCCGGCCTTGATCTTCCTCGGCGGCGAGACGAGAGTCACGTGGCCCGTCGCGTCGGTGATGCCCGACGCGCCGGTCTCGATGGAGCCGCCGTCGAGGAGCCAGTCTCCGACGACGGTGGCGCCGGCCACGGGTGGCGGGGTCAGGTCGGTGATGAGCACGACGGCCGTGGCTTTCCAGTTCTTGCCGGCGCGCGCCGCGGTCATGTCAATGTCGCCGACCCACATGGTCGGCAGGGCGCCTGGCGTGGCGTCCGCCGTCGCGCTCGGGCCGCTCTCGTGGCCACCCTGGTCGACAGCCGTGACGTGGTAGGTGTAGGTCGTGCCGTTCTCGGCCGAGGCATCTATGTAGCTGCTCTCGGTGACGGGGACCGCGTTGAGCTGCACGAGCGGCCCGTCGGGCTCTGCGTGGCGGTAGACGAAGTAGCCGTCGAGGTCCCACTCCTGGTTGTCGTCCCAGCCGAGGGTCACCTGGCTGTCGCCGGCCAGAGCGAGGAGCCCCGTGGGCGCCGCGGGCGGCGTGGGGTCGGCCGGCCCCGCGTGCAGGGTGGCCACGAGCAGGTCGACGACGGCCGTTTCCTTCTTCTCCTTCTTCGTGGCCGCCGTGTCTTCGAGCAGGATGCGGATGTTGCCTTCCGGGTCGATGTAGGCCTGGGGGGCGAGGGCGACGAACATGCCGCCGAGAGCGTCGGTCGTGATGTCGACCCATGTGCCCGCCTTCCAGACCGACACGACGAGCGGGTCGGCGCTGCTGTCGGTGCCGATCCACTCGATGTCGAAGTCGAGCACGAGCCCTGTCACCAAGGTGGGATCGACGGTGGTGTGCAGCACGTACTCGGCGTGAAGGCCTGAGGCGCCGGCGCGGCCGCTGGCGCGTACTGTCCGAAAACTCATCGCCGAGGATGAACAGAGCACATTCCGCTGTGCGAGCAGCGGCTCGCGGGACCAAGTGCTCTGAGTTGGCCAGGGCCATCCTGCCCGGTGCAGACAACGCGCACCGGTTCTCTGGCCTTCTGCCGGCCAAGGGGTTTTGTCGCGTGGATGGCTCGGCAGTGGTCGCTATGCCGCACGGCGATACGACTTGAGCAGAGCTCCGAGGAACTCCTCGCAGTGGACCTTACCGACGGGCCTATCCACCACCTCGGCGTCAAACTCGCCCGTGCGGACAGGGCTCGGCACACGGTTGCCTATGCCCTGGCGGAGGATATCCGCGATGCAGCTCGTTGACAGCTTGATCCCCAGCTTCTTCAACTCCCCACAGATGCGCTTGTAGCCCCACGTGTTCTCCCGAGCCATGCGGCACACCAGGGCCTCGATGTCGCAGGGCGTTCGCGGACGCCCAGGCCCTCGACGTCGACGCTTCGAGTAATCCCACTTCCGCTGCTCCAGCCGGCGCTGCCACGTCGGGGTCGTCTCCGGCTTCACGATGGTGACGACCTTCCTCATCAGCTTCCGGCCCATGGCCAGCGCCGCCTTCATCAGTGACCACCGTTCATCGTCGCTGAAGCGAATCCACCCCTTGATCTTCGACTTCAGGACCTTGTTCTCCAGCCGCAGGTACTCGTTCCCCAGTGTGAGCTCCCGACACAGCAGCCGCGCTATGGTCGCGATCAGTGGCAGCCCGGCCCAGTTGAACCCTCGAAAGCCGTCTCGCGCCATCCGCTCCTCCTTGGGAAACGCCCCCGGTCTCAGATGGCACGGGAACTACCACAAAACGAGTGAATGGACAACCTCACGACAACGCGGATGAGTTTTCGGACCCTACGCCATAGGAATTGTGCGCCCCCGAGATGGCCGCGCTCGCGGTCGCAAGCATGAGCGCCGCGACGGCGGGAACTCTCATCGTCATCGGATCAGTCTCCCTCGAGTGTATGCCTGGAGCGTTCACGGCCCTCGCCGCATCAACGCACCTTCGCGCTGCCGCGATGGTAGGAATGCACATTGTTCTTGAGATCGGTGTAGTCGACGAACTGCGTCGGGTCCGTGTGGTTGAGGTACTCCTCGACGTTCGTGTACCCGTCCTTGTCCTTGTCCCGCGCGCCATCCGCGCGATCGCTGGGGTTGAGGCCGTGTTCTTCTTCCCAGTCGTCAGGCATGCCGTCGTGATCGATGTCGGCGGGCGCGGCAGCGGTCTTGAGCTCGGGATAGCCGCCGACGTCCTT
>JADHXT010000248.1 GCA_016782825.1 Candidatus Brocadiia bacterium
GTCCAACTCCCAACGTCCAACTGAGGACCGCGCCCCAAGAGCCCTTTCTTGTGTCTGCTCTGCTTCCTTCGTTGGGCGTTGGGCGTTGAACGTTCGACGTTGGGCGTTCTCTTCTCTTCGCTTCTCCTCCTCTTCACTGCCGACTGCCGACTTGTGATCACGCGTCCCGAGGTCACGGCTCGGCGACGCGGTAGGCGTGGCCGATGTCGACGGGGGTGTCGGCGAGGGTGAAGTGGTAGGGGAGGCGGTGCTCGGTGACGGAGTAGTAGGAGCTGTAGGTGCCGCCCATGGTGCGGACGGGGAAGAAGGCGGGGAAGGGGCGATCAGGCGGGTCAAGAGGGAGGAGCCGCTTGGCGAAGTCGGCGGGGTAGCGGGCGTGGTGGACGCCGTCGAGGTCGAGGAGGATGGCGCCAGGGGGCGGCGTGGGGCCTTCGCCGCGGAAGCTCCAGTAGTGCTTGAAGCCGTGGGTGCGCTCGCAATACTGCTGCCAGCCCCAGTGGCCGTTGAACCAGACGTCCTTGCCGCGATACTGCCCGGCGGCCTCGGCGGCGAAGCGGCGGTGGGAGCCGGCGAACTCGGCGTCGGCGAAGCCGACGAGGTAGGCGACGCCGGCCTGGAGGACGAGCACGACCATGAGGGCGATCTTGACGGCCTTGCGCCGCGGGCCGAGCAGCCGCAGCACGAGCACGACGAGCGGCGCGAGGGCGGGCAAGAGGTGGCGGCTGGCCTGGAACGGGGTGATGAGGATGCTGAAGGTGACGACGCCCGCAGCCCAGAGGATGAGGACGAGCCACTCCGGGCCGCCGGCCTGGCGCTTGGCCCACGACCACGCGGCGGTGCCGAGTCCGCCGAGGACGGCGACGGCGAGGAGCGCGGCGCCGGTGGTGGCCCAGAGGTAGTATTGCCAGCTCAGCTTCTCGATGCGGGCGACCTCGCCGCGGGGCGGGCCGATCTTGCGCCAGCCGCTCATCTGGATGATGACGTGGGTCTTGGTGTCGGCGAGGATCTTGCCGACGAAGACGTGGCCGTCTCCCTTGCGGACGACGCGGCCCGCGGCGTGGTCGACCTCCTTGACCCGCTTGCGGGGGAGGCGGATGACGCGGTTGTCGCGGATGCGCATCAGCACGCGGTCGCCGGAGGCGTCGAGGAGGCGGCCGGCGGTGCCCATCCCGTTGGTGCGGATGAGCAGGTCGGGGCGAGCGGTGGGGCTCGTGCTGCCGAAGTAGGCGTTGACGCCGAGCCACGCCCCTGCGCCCGCGGCGACGAGCAGCGGCAGCGCCATCCACGCCCGCCGCCGCAGCCACGCCACCACAATGGCGGGAATGAGGAAGAGCGCCGAGCCCGCGACCGCGAGCCCGGCCACGAGCTTCTCGCCCCAGGGCCGGCTGAAGCCCTGCTCGCCGGCGGCGAGCTGCTGGAAGAGGCGCACGATGTGGGGCACGCCGTGGGCCCACCAGTTCTGGGCGCTCCAGAGACCCAGCAGGGCGAGGGGGGCGAGTGCCCAGAGCGCCGTGCGCCACTTGCGTCGCAGCAGCGGATAGAGCACGAGCAGCGGGATGAGCGCGGCGGAGGAGTACTTGGTGAGCGACGCGAGGCCCACGAGCACGGCGCCCGACGCGATGAGGCCGCGGCGGTCCTCGTCGGTGCCGAGCAGGAAGAGCGCCAGGCCAAGCGTCGCGAGGCCCGCGGCGGGCACATCGCGCATGACGTTGCTCGAGACCACCACGGCCGGGCTCAGCATCACGAAGAGCATGGGCCACCACTCGTCGACCCAAAACCAGCGGCCCAGCAGTCCCGCCCCAACCGCGAGCATCACCAGGAAGACGAGCATCGCCCCGTGAAGCGCGAGCTCCGAATACCCGAAGAGAGCAGCGACGGGGGCCAGGTAGTAGCTGAGGAAGGGCGGGTTCTTCGTGCGCTCGAAGATCGAGTTCTCGCCGCGCCCCCAGTTGATGGTCGTGTCGAAGGGCCGCAGCGGCTCCTTGAGGATCTGCTCGGAGACCCGCAGCACGAAGGTGTCGTCGATGTGGAACGCCTTGCCGAGGAAGGGCGCCCCCACCGCCACGGCCAGCAACACGGCCACCAGGATCGCTCGCCGGTCCACCGCCGTCTCCAGCATCGGCCCGCAGGAACGCGACACGATGCCTCAGAGTATATGCGACCGTCCCGCGAACGCAAACAGGCTCGGCGCCTGCGCGGGCGCTTCTTTCCGCACTGCAACGCTTCGTGGCGCGTTCTGCCATTCGAGGCCTGATGGGCGGATGGGCGGCCAGATCGGGCCTCGCCTCCCGACGAGCGTCCCGCGAGACGTTACATTTCGTTACATCTTCGGGCGCCGCGGTCATGACCCTGGCGAGATCGCATGGCACGGCGTGAAATCATAACTCGCGTAGTGATAAGAGCTTGTGGGCCGACGCGATATTATCCGACCCGTGTGGCACGCAAGTTGCTATAAAATTGATGGTGTACTCAATCCACGCCTCTAGCTCTGCGCTAGAGAGGAGTCTCCTAGCGAGCTGAATCCGAACCGACCCGGATTACGCTAGCGCCAGGCCGTGCGGACGGGCAGCACGGTGGCTTCTTCCCCCTTCGATGAGTGGTTGCCGCGTGCTGGCCTTGCGTCCGGCCTCGCCATGAGGTGGAACCATGAAGAGGCTCATCCCAGGTGTTGTGGTGTGGGTGGCCGTCGTCGCGTCGGCGGCGCGGGCCGACAAGATCGTGCTGAAGAGCGGCAAGGTGCTGATCGGCCAGATCGTGGCCGAGAGCGAGGAGCGGATCGCGCTGCGGGTCTCGCCGTCGATCTCGATGGAGGTGCGGCGCAGCGAGGTGTCCCAAATCGTGCGCGAGGAGGGCGGCGTGCGTGCGCGACTCGGCCAGCCGCCTGTAGCGCCCCCAGATGCGACGCCGCCTGAGATCAAGCAGAACCGCAGGAAGCTGGTGTGCTTCGCGCAGGTCCATGGCCCCATCGAGAGCGATCTGATGGTCGACGCGGTGCGGCGGTCGTGCGCGCGGGCGGTGCACCAGAAGGCGGAACTGGTGGTGTTCGAGATCGACACGCCCGGCGGGCGGCTGGACAGAATGCTGGAGATCGTCGCGCTGATTGAGCGGCTGCATCCGATCCCGACGGTGGCCTACGTGAGCGGCGGGCCGTCGGGCGGGGCCTACTCGGCGGGTGCCGTGCTGGCCATGGCGTGCGGCGAGACCTACATGGCCCCCGGCACGGCCATCGGCGCGGCGGCTCCCGTGGCGGTGACGGGCAAGAAAACTGCGGTGGACGAGAAGCACGTGTCGGCGGTGCGGGCCAAGATGCGGTCGCTGGCGCAGAAGAACGGCTATCCGCCGAAGGTGGCCGCGGCCATGGTCGACGCGCAGATCGAGATCCGCGAGGCGACGATCAACGGCAAAGCCACGTTCCTGAGCGTCGCCACGCCCACCGCTGCGGCGCCCGCCCCCGAGGCGCCCGCCGCCGAGGCGCCGAAGGTGGAGCTGGGCGACTGGGTCACCGAGCGGGGCAAGCTGCTCACCCTGACGGCGGTCGAGGCCAAGCGCTACGAGATCGCCACCGCCCTGGCCGCGAGCCGCGGCGACCTCGTGGATCTGCTTGGGTTCACCGGCTGCACGGTCGGCGACCTGAAGACGGATGAGGGCTTCGAGGAGCTGCTCGAGGGCCGCCGCCGCCAGCTTCAGAAGCTCGACGGCAAGATTGCGGCGTATCACGCGCGAGCATTGGCCCTCGACCCCGCAAAGTTCAGGTACGCCCGCCACGAGAAGAGTCACGGCATCTTCCGCCTGGGCGACTTCCTCGATGAGGGGAGACAGTGGCGTCGCCGCAGCTCGGCCTGCATCAAGCTCACCGACGGCTGCCTCGAGGCGTGCCGCAAGAAGCTTGCCATGGCCCTCGACCACCCCGAGCTCAACATCCAGACGGCCGGCGTCAAGGCCATGATGCCCGGCCTCGTCGCGCTGCGGGAGAAGGTCGCCGGGAGCTACTACCTCAAAGGCAGCGAGCGGTAGGGGGCGACAAGAGCCGCTCCGCGGCAAGCCGAGGCGGTGTCGAGCCACCGCACTCCAAGGCCGCTTCGCGGCGAAGAACCCTCGGACAGACGCGTGAGGCGGCAAAGCCGGTGGCGCCGGGATAGCGGCAAGGGCCAGAGCCGCTCCGCGGGATGCCAAAGCGGCGGCGGCGGCAGAGCCGCCGTCGCAGTTTGCCGAGGCGGCAAACTGCCATCCCCGCCTGTGGCGGGGCAATCACCGCACTCCAGAGCTACGCCGTCGGCGCTCCTCCCATTCCGCAATCGGCGAGGGGCTTTGACAGCCCATGGAGCGGGGCTATAATGGCGGCGTCCCCTCCCCTCCTCCCCGCGACCTGAGGCGCCCGCGATGGCGAAGGCCAAGGCACGCAGGGCGGACCCCACCACGCTTCAGTGGCGGGTGGTATCTCTCATCGTGTTCGCCGTGGCCTTCGGCTCCGTGCTCGTGACCCTCGACGACCCTGGGCTGGCCTGGGACGAGCCCTTCTCGATCGGCGCGGGCCAGGCCTATGCGGCGTGGCTCACACGCCTCCACCACCTGCCCTTCGACGCCGAGACAATCCGCGCCCACTGGCGGCTCAACCACGAGCACCCGCCGCTTGCGAAAGTGGCCATGGGCCTCACCCAGCGGCTCTTCGCAGGGGAAGGCCTCAGTATCGTGGCGGCTCGGCTGGCCATCGCGCTGACCTTCGGGCTACTCGTCGAGCTCGTCTTCTGGCTCGGCCGACGGCTCTTCAGCGGGCTCGTGGGCCTGTTGGCGGCGGCGTGCCTGCTGTGCATGCCCAGGGTGTTCGGCCACGCGCACCTGGCGTCACTGGACCTGGCCATGGCAACAACGTGGCTGCTCTCGGCCGCGGCCTTCGCGGTGGCCATCGACAAGGGCAGGTGGCCGTGGGGCGTCGCCTCGGGCGTGTGCCTCGGGCTGGCGCTGCTGACGAAGATCAACGCCGTCTTCCTGCCGGTGGCGCTGGTCGCCTGGGGCGTGGGCTTCCATCGGCGCCGGGCGTTGGCGCCGCTGGCGTGGACCCTCGGCATCGGCGTCGTGGTCTTCTTCGTGGGGTGGCCGTGGCTGTGGCTGAGTCCCATCGGCCACCTGCGGGGCTACCTGTTCCCGACGGGCCGGGTCGCCCTGGCGGTGCACTACTTCGGCCGCCTCTACGCCCACAACGATGTGCCATGGCACTTCCCCCTCGTCATGACGCTGGCGACGATCCCCATCGGCATCCTGTTCCTTGTGTTCCTGGGCGGGGCGCGCGCCGTGCGGCGATTCCGCGTCTCGCCGGAGCTGGCGCTGCTCGCGATCCACGCGGCGGTCGCCATCGGGCCGTTCCTCACGCCCTGGCTCCCGCGATACGACGGCGTGCGGCTCTTCCTCGCCGCCTTCCCGTTCCTGGCGCTGCTCGCCGGCGTCGGCGGCGCGCGGTGCTGGACGTGGGTGACCCAGCGATGGCCGGGCCGGCCCTGGCGGCCGCTGTTCATCACGGCCGCGTTCTTCCTGTCGCAGGCGGCGGCGACGGGGTGGGTGCATCCCTGCGAGCTGAGCTACCACAACGCGCTCGTCGGCGGCCTCTGGGGCGCGCGGCGGATCGGCCTCGAGCCGACCTACTGGCACGACGTGGTGAACGAGAGGCTCTTTGCCTGGCTCAATCAGCACTGCGGGGTCGACGACGCCATCGCCTTCTTCCCCGTCAGCGAAGCCGGCGTGCTCACCGTGCCTCACCCGCCGGGGTCG
>JADHXT010000009.1 GCA_016782825.1 Candidatus Brocadiia bacterium
ATCTGGCGCAGCTCGGCGGCCCTCTCGGGCTTCGTGGCGGCGAGGTCGCGGGTCTCGCCGATGTCGTCGCGCAGATTGTAGAGCTCGACGTGGTTGTCCTCGAAGAACTCGATGAGCTTCCAGTCGCCGGCGCGCACGGCGCTGCCGGGCGAGCCGCCCTGCGGCGAATAGTGAGGGTAGTGCCAGAAGAGGGCAGGGCGGGGTAGGCTCTTCCCGCCCTTGAGCAGCGGAACGAGGCTCACGCCGTCGGCGTGCTGGTCGGCCCGCAGCGGCAGCCCGGCCACCTCGAGCAAGGTGGGATAGAAGTCCGTGCTGACGACGGGCACGTCGCACGCGGAGCCCGGCTTCGCCACGCCCGGCCACTTGATGATCATGGGCTCGCGGATGCCGCCCTCGTAGAGCCAGCCCTTGCCGGCGCGCAGCGGCACGTTGCTCGTCGGCGCGCCGGCGCGGGTCGAGAGGCCGCCGTTGTCCGACATGAACACCACCACCGTGTTGTCCGCGAGGCCGTGCTGCCGCAACGTGGCCATCACGCGGCCCACGCTCTCGTCCATGCTCTGCACCATGCCGGCGTAGACGGCGTGGTCCTGGCGCTGCTTGGCCACGGTGCCGCCTTCGGGAACGAAGGCCGGGCGCTCGGATGCCGGCAGCTTCGCGGCCTTGGCCTTGTACTTCGCCGTGTAGTCGGGCTTCGACTGAATGGGCGTGTGCACCGTGTAGTGCGACAGGTAGAGGAAGAACGGCTTGTCCTTGTGTGCGGTGATGAACTGGCAGGCCTCGCGCGAGAGGCGTTCGGTGAGGTGCTCGCCCTTCGGGCCGTCGGGGAGCTGCGGGTTGCGGTAAGGCGCGAAGTAGCCGCCGGCGGGACTGCCGGTGTGGTTGCCCGCGATGTTGATGTCGAAGCCCTGCTTGTCGGGGTAGAACGGCTCGGGGCCGAGGTGCCACTTGCCCACGAAGCAGGTGGCATAGCCGGCGGACTTGAACGCCTCGCCGACCGTCACTTCCTCGAGCGGAAGCTGGTGGATGTAAGGCGGGCCGATGAGCTTCCGCTTGATGTTGCCGTAGAACCAGTTCGTCAGGTGCAGCCGCGCGGGATACTTGCCGGTCATGATGCTCGCGCGGGTCGGCGAGCACACGGGGCAGGCCGCGTAGGCGTCGGTGAAGCGCATCCCCTCGGCCGCCAGGCGGTCGACGGCGGGCGTCTCGTAGAACGTGCTGCCGAAACAGCCCGCATCCGTCCAGCCCATGTCGTCGATCAGAATGAACACCACGTTGGGTCGGGCCGTCGCGGCCTCGGCGCCGAAGGCTCCGCGGCCGACCGCGGCCGCCGCGCCCATGCCCAGCGATCTGAGGAAATGGCGGCGAGTGCTGTCCATGCGCGACTCCTGTGCAATTGCTCCGCCTCGATTGTAGTGGAACGCCGCCAAAACTCAACCCGCGCGCGCCGTGAGCGATGACGGCGCCTGACACGCCCCAAGCTTTCGTCTTCTCTTCTCGTCCCCTTGCTCCGCACCGCCATTCCTCGTCCCCTTGCTCCGTTCCTACTCTCCTCGTCCCCCTGCTCCGCGGGGGGACGGGATGTCTTCGAGGCTCCGCCTCGTCTTGCGTTGCATGCCAGAGGAAGACGCGGGGCGCAGAGACCCCGCCCACAAGAAAGGAAGCGGCTGGGCGTCAACCGCCCTGGCTCTCGTTTTCATTCGTCCCATTCGTGTCATTCGTGATGATCTTCGCTCGGACCAGAGCGTCCGCAAAGCGACACGAAAGCGACAACTCAACTTTTTTTCGCGCCCCGCTCCGTCGCTGTAACGCACTCACACATATATCCTTCTGTCGTTTCGCGGCTCCGGCCGGCGGCCGGGCCAGAGCGTTTTTGGTGCGCGCGCCGCCCTAGTGTGGAGGGAGAGATCCCCGGCGGCACCCGCAGTGGGTTGTTTGGTGCCGCCACGCCGGCAGTCGCTCGGGCCGTCCCGGCTTCGCCCGGCGCGGGAGGTCTCCCCGTCCACGGTTCCGACCTTGCCGGCGTCCGCCTATGACTTGCCCATTAGCGGGCGGTTCCAAGCCAAACGTCGCGGGCCACAACGGGGCTCGGGGCGCGGGCTGGCGAGGGGCACGTGGGCCAGCGGTGCACCGCTGCCGCGCTCTTTGACAATCTGGGAAAGTGAAGGGGGGAAGAGGTGCGCGGCTGGATGCCGCGGGGGCGCAGGGACAGGCTCCCGCGTCCTTTCTTCCCCTTTCACCTTCACCTTCACTTTCACTTTGCCCTTTCACTTCCACTCGCCCCTGGCGCGATGCGTTGTGCTATACTGTGCGTTCCTTCCACGCCTCGTCCCATCGCGCCGACCCGATCACGCAGGCACGACTCGCGCCCTTCCGCCTCAATGGAGCTTTGTGCATGATTCTCGACCGTCTGGAGCACATCGAGCAGTATGCGGGGATCAGCCCTCTGCTGCCGAAGGCCATCGCGTTTCTGCGGGACACCGACCTGGCGGCGCTGCCCCTGGGCCGCCACGAGGTCGACGGCGACCGCGTGTTTGCCATCGCCGCGAAGGACCCCGCCCGGTCCCGCGACGCGGCGCCCCTCGAAGCCCACCGCCGCTACATGGACATCCAGGTGGTGCTCGCCAGCACCGATTACATGGGCTGGAAGAGCCGCGCACTGTGCCAGAAGCCCACCGCCGACTACGATGCCGAGAAGGACATCGAGTTCTTTGCCGACCGTCCCACCGCGTGGCTGGCCGTGGAGGCGGGCACCTTCGCCATCTTCCTGCCCGGCGACGCGCACGCGCCGCTGGTGGGCCGCGGCGAGATCCACAAGGTGGTGGTGAAGGTGGCGGTGGACACCCCACGCGTTGCACGGTAGACTGGTTGAACTTGTATCTTCCCCACGCCGCGCTCCGCGCCACACCGTCTGGAGGCCGCCGAATGACCCGCTCCGTGCCGCTGCTTGCCTGCCTGGCCCTGCTCGCCTCGCCTCTCCGTGCGGGCGAAGCGCCCAAGCCGCCCGAGAAACCCAAGACACATGCGGTGAAGGCCGAGCGCTTCACCATCGAGGTGAAGACCAAGGGCGCGTTCGAGGCCGAGACGATGCACGAGGTGGCCATCCGGCCCGAGGCGTGGCCCGAGCTGTTCGTGCACAAGGCCGTCGAGCACGGCGCCGCCGTCAAGAAGGGCGACGTGGTGCTCCAGCTCGACACCCACAAGATCGACGACGCCATCGAGAGCCTGGAGAAGGAGCTGCCCATCGCCGCACTGGCGCTCCAACTCGCCCGCGAGGAGACGGCCGCCTACGAGAAGCTCAACCCCCTCGACCGCATCGTCGCCGACCGCGCGAAGAAGCACACCGACGACGACTACGCCCGCTACCAGAAGATCGAGCGCCCCCTGGCCGCCAAGGGCGCCGAGTACACGCTCAAGCGCGCGAAGGAAATCCTCGACTACCAGCAGGAAGAGCTCAAGCAGCTCGAGAAGATGTACAAGGCCGACGACCTGACCGAAGAGACCGAGGAGATCATCCTCAAGCGCCAGCGCAGCGCCGTGGACCGCGCCACCTTCGGACTCGAAGTGGCCAAGGCCAACCACGAGAAGGAACTGAAGATCAACCTGCCGCGCCGCGACGTGGCCGAGCAGGAGAAGGTCACCCGCCAGGCCATCGCCCACGCCAAGGCCACCGCCACGCTCCCCGACACACTCGCCAAGGTACGGCTGGAACTCGAGAAGCAGGTGCGCGCCCACGAGAAGACCCAGGAGAAGCTGGCGAAGCTCAAGAAGGACCGCGCGGCCATGGTCGTGGCGGCTCCGACCGACGGCATCGTCTACTACGGCCCGTGCGTGCGGGGCCAGTGGCCGAAGCTCAACCGCAGCCTGGACGAGGGCACCAAGCTGGCGCCTCACGAGGTGGTGCTCACCGTCGTGCAGACGCAGCCGGTGTTCGTGCGGGCCAACGTGGCCGAGAAGGAACTCCACCGCCTGGCGCGCGACCTCGAAGGCGTGGTGACCCCCGTCGCCTACCCCAACGCCAAGCTGGGCGCCCGCCTGCGCCAGGTGACGGCCATCCCCGTCGCGGCCGGGCAGTTCGGCATCGAGCTGGCCGTCAACGTGGGCGACCACGCCGCACGGATCGTCCCCGGCCTCGCTTGCGACATCACCATCACCGCCTACCGCAAGGACGCCGCGCTCACCGTGCCCGCCGCCGCCGTGTTCCAGGACGAGCCGGGCGCCAAGCCCTACGTCTACGTGCAGACGAAGGCCGGCCATGAGAAGCGCATCGTCGTCGTCGGCCCCAGCGACGGGCAGAAGATCGAGATCACCCAGGGCATCAAGGCCGGCGACACCGTGCTCGCCGAGAAGCCGAAGGGCCAGTGACCATGCGCAGCGCCATCGCAGCCCTGGTGCTCGTGGCCGCCGGCCTCGCTGCCGCGGCCGAGACCGCGCCGGTGCCGAAGCCCAGGCCCGTCACGCCGCCGACGGCCAAGGCCATCCAGGCCGCCATCACCCGCGGCGTGGACTTCCTCGTCGCCCGCCAGAACACGGGCGGCTCGTGGGGCTCGGCGCGCAACACCAAGGGGCTGAACATCTACGCCCCCGTGCCCGGCGCCCACCACGCCTTCCGCGGCGCCGTCACGGCCTTGTGCGTGTCCGCCCTCATCGAGGTGGACGACCCGCGGCCCGCGGCCACGAAGGCGCTCGAACGCGGCGAGGCCTGGCTCATCGGCCACCTGGGCGCCGTGCGCCGCGCCGCCCCTCGCGCGCTCTACAACTGCTGGTCCCACGCCTACGGCGTCCAGGCTCTCGTGCGGATGGTTCAGCGCCAGCCGAAGGACGCCGCCCGACGCAGCCAACTCCAGCAGCTCATCCGCGAGCAGATCGAGCTGCTCGAACGCTTCGAGTCCGTCGACGGCGGCTGGGGCTACTACGACTTCCGCGCGCAGACCAAGAAGCCCAGCAGCAACCCCACCAGCTTCACCACCGCCACGGCGCTCGTGGCGCTTCGCGAGGCCAGGGGCGTGGGCGTCGAGCCGCCGGCTCGGCTGGTGCGGCGCGCCCTCACGTGCCTGCGCCGCCAGCAGAACCCCGACTTCACGTATCTCTACTCCCTCGGCCTCAAGTGGCGGCCGCGGGCGGGCATCAACCGCCCCGGCGGCAGCCTCGGCCGCTCGCAGGCCTGCAACCTCGCGCTCCGCCTGTGGGGCGACGAGAAGGTCACCGACGCCGTGCTCGCCACCTGGCTCGACCGCTTGTTCGCACGCAACGGCTGGCTGAGCATCGGCCGCAAGCGTCCCGTGCCCCACGAGTCGTGGTTTGCCGTGGCCGGCTACTTTTTCTACTACGGCCACTACTACGCGGCGCGGTGCATCGAGCAGCTTCCCGCCGCGCAGCGCCCCCGCTTGCGGGGGCACATGGCCCACGTGCTGCTCGCGCTCCAGGAGAAGGACGGCTCGTGGTGGGACTATCCGCTCTACGACTACCACCAGCAGTACGGCACCGCCTTCGCCCTCCTGTCGCTCGCGCGCGGCAAGCCCCCCGCGCCGGCGGCTCCTCCGAAGGCCGACTGACCCGCCTGCTCGCCATGCTCAGCGGCTAACGGTCGTGAGGCCGCCGGGGTTGCCGGCCGCACGGAACGCGTCCGCCAGCCAGCGCGGGTCGCCGGCTTCCTTGGGCACGCCGCGGAGGGCGAGGGTGCGGTCGGCGAGGAGCGCCGCCCACTGAAGCACGTCGCCGTGGCGCAGCACGAAGGGCACGAGCGGCAGGTCGCGCCGCTGGAAGCAGTGGCCGCCGAGGTCCACGTCGGCCGACCTCACGCGGTCGTCGAGCGCAGCGGCGAAGAGCGCGGCGACGGCCAGCCTGCCTCGGCCCACGAGCTCCACGCGAGCAGCATCCACGTCGGCTCGGGCGCTCAGGGCGCCGACCACGGCGGCCATGTCCGTGGCCGCCATGCCGGGAATCGGCCGGCCCCAGAGCAGGGCGTTGCGCTCCCACACGCCATCGAACGACTCGGGCTTGCCTTCCGCCAGCGGGCTGCACGCCTTGAACGTGGCCAGTTCGCCCGTGAGGCCGGCCAGGGCGTGCAGCGACAGCTCGCCCACGAACCGCACGTCGGGCAGCGCCACCACGCGGCCCTGCCGGGCGAGGGCGGTGGCGTCGGCGAGCAAGGCGGCCTTGCCGCGGGGGTCGGCGATCACGGTGGCCGGCAGCTTGCCCTTGGCGTCAGCGGGCCGCAGCACGATGGTGGGCACGAGGATGCCGGCTTCGCTGGGCACGAGGACGCGCTCGACGACGAGTCCGTCGCGGGTGGCGGTGCCGCACGGCTTCGGCTGCCCCTTCGCGGGCATGGCCTCGCCGAGCAGGTCGCGCAGCGTGGCGCGCTGGCGGCGGCGGTAGGCGAGCCACTCGTCGCGACTGCCGATGGTCACGGGACGGTAGCGCGCCGCCCGCTCGACGTGGCGGCTGATGTGGGCGAAGCCGCGGTTCATCGGCACGGCGACCTCGAGTTCCTGGAGCGCCTTGATGGGCAGGGTCTTGACCACGGGCTCGGGCCGCGGCTCATCGCGCTCGCGCTGGCGTAGCCATCGGTCCATCCACCAAGTTGTGCGCTCGCGCTTCGGCTGGTCGTAGGAATGGGCGGTGGGCCAGTACTTGCAGTCGACCCGCGGGCTGAAGCCGTTGGCTTTGTATAGCCGCTGCACGGTGGGGAAGTTGGCCTTCTCGAAGCGGCGGGTCCAATCGTTCATCGTGAGGTATTGCACGGGCGTGGGCAGGCCGAGGGTGCTGATCTCGGGCTGGTCGGTGTGGCGCATGATGTGCGGCAGGTGGTTGCAGCGGCAGTGGGCGCGGCCGGGGAAGACGATCTCGCGGTAGTCGCAGGTCATGCCGCAGATGGTGGCGGCGCGGATGCGGTCGTCGATGGCCACGAGCATCTGCGTCTGGAGACCGCCGCCCGAGGCGCCGGCGCAGCCGAGCACGTCCTTGTCCACCTCGGGCAGGGTCTGGAGGTAGTCGAGGGCGCGCAGGTTGGCCCAGATCATGAGCGTCTGGTGCGAGACGCCTAGGGCGGGGTCCTCGTAGTGGTTCTGGGTGGGGGAGAAGACCACGTAGCCCATTCTGGCCAGCACGAGGCAGCGCCGCTGCACTTCGGGATGGGCGTTGCCGTCGGGCCAGTGGCCGTGGGGACACAGCACGGCGGGCGAGAGGCCCTGGCCGAACTTCTTGGGCGCGAAGAGCAGCCCGTCGGCATAGACGCCGGGCCAGAGCTGGTAGGCCACGCGGCGGATGCGGCACCACTCGTGGTCGAGGGGCAGGCTCACCTGGGCGTCGAGCGGCACCCGCTCGGGCAGCGGCCACAGCCCGGCGCACTCGAGCAGCTTCTGGCGCAACTGGCGTTGGTGGGCGCGGAACGCCGCGCCCTCTCGCACGACGAACGGCTTGGGCTCGCACATGCGCTCGAAGTAGCCCATGAGCAGGGCTGCCGCGTCGCGCCGGCTGGCGAAGCACCGGGACGCCGGCTCTGCGGCCAGCGTCGCGGAGGCCACGCAGGCCAGGAGGCCGAGGGCAAGGGTGTGGGTCGGTGCGTTCACTTCGTCTCCAACGTCTTGAGTGCCTGGTCGAGGGAGAAGCGCACGTACATGGCGTGCTGTCCCTTCTGCTTTCGTGCGGCGGCGAGTGCGGCCCGCATGGCCGGCAGGGCAGGGCGGGCCGCGGGGCCGAGCAGCTCGAGCGCCCGAGCGGCGCGGACTCGGGCGTCGCTGTTCGGCTTCGCCAGTTCTTCCTGTAGCGGGGCCAGCGCCTCGGCCGCGTGGCCCAGGCCGGCAAGCGCGGCGGCGGCTTCGATGCGCACGCAGGCCGACGGGTCGCGGAGCGCGCGGCGGAGGGCTTCGGCCGCCGGCCTGGCGGCCCCGCCGGCGGCGTGCAGCCCCACGGTGGCCCAGTAGCGCACGGCGGCATCGGGGTCGCCGAGCAGCGCCGTCTGCGGGGGCACCGCCGCCGGCCCGCGGCCCACGAGGTCGGCGGCGGCCACGATGCGCTGCTGGGGATACTTCGCCTCGTCGCGCGCGAGGGCGTAGGGCGTGGTGCCGGCGCAGCGGAGCGCGGCATCGGCCTCAGGCAGGAAGCCCACGTCGCGGGTGTCGGCGATCCACTGGCGGAGCGCCTGCCGCAGGCGGTCGAGCGCGGGCCTGTGCTCGGGCGAGTCGGCGAGGTTGCGTACCTGGTGGGGGTCGGCCTGGGTGTCGTAGAGTTCCTCGATGGGCCGCCGCGGGCCGGCGTAGGCCCTCTGTGCGGCGTCGAGGGTGCCTTCGGCGGCCACGCGCCGGATGTCGTGGCGGATCTCGCCGAGGTCGGAGTAGTAGCTCGGCTGGTTGTAGGAGAGGTGGGGCATGTAGTTGCGGACGTAGAGGATGCGGCCGTCGCGGACGCAGCGGGCCACATCGTAGGCCTCGTCCACGCGGTCGCGGGCGCCGAAGATGTACTGGCGGGGCTTGCCCGCGGCGGCACCCAGGAAGGGCACGCCCTGCAGGTAGCCGGGGAGGGGGAGGCCGGCGAGGCCGAGCACGGTGGGCGCAAAGTCCACGAAGCTCACCAGGCGGTCGGTCGTCTCGCCGGGTGCGGCGGGAGCCAGGTGCCGCCACTTGGCGGGGAAGCGGACGAGCAGCGGCACGTGGAGGCCGCTGTCGAGGATGAGGCGCTTGTGGCGGGGCAGGCCCGCGCCGTGGTCGGAGTAGAAGAACACGATGGTATCGTCGGCCAAGCCGTCGGCGTCGAGCTGCGCCAGCAGCGCGCCCACCTGTTTGTCCATGGCGGTGATGCAGTCGTAGTAGCGGGCCACGGTGCGGCGCACGATGGGCGTGTCGGGGTAGTAGGGCGGCACGGGGGCCTTGGCCGGGTCGTGGCGCTCGTCGGGCGCGAGGTGCTCTCGCACCTGGGCCTGGAACTGCTTGTAGGGCCACACCATCGAGCGCGACTGGTGGGTGACGGTGTGGTTGAACACGCAGAAGAACGGCTCCCCGCGCTTGCGGCGCCGCCAGTGGGCCTTGCCGCCCTGGACGGTCCACGATTCCTTGATGAGGCGGCCGATGTCGCTCGTGTTGTAGTCGGTCTTCGTGCGGTTGGAGGTGAAGTAGCCCGCGGCGCGGAGGTACGACGGGAAGCCCGTGATGTGCTTCGGGATGGGGAAGCTGGAGCGGAGGTTCTGCGTGCCGAGGCTCGTGGCGTAGACGCCGGTGATGAGGCACGAGCGGGCGGGCGAGCACACCGAGGCCGTGGCGTAGGCGTGGGTGTAGCGCACGCTCTGGGCGGCCAGGCGGTCGAGGTGGGGAGTGTGGGCGTAGGCATCGCCGGTGCAGCCCAGGTTGGGGCTCATGTCCTCGCAGGTGACCCACAGGATGTTGGGGCGAGGGGGCGCGGGAGGTGGCGTGGCCGAGAAGGCCCGGCGCGCCGCGGCACCGGCTGCGACGGACACGAGGCCGGCACGGCGCAGAAAACGCCGCCGAGTGGACGTGGGAAGCGGGTGGCTCATGCGGGTGCTCCTGTGGCTGCCGTGGGGGTGCCATGCGGTGCGTGGAGTCTACGCGGCGCGACGCAGGGGATCAAGCCCATCGCAGAAAGCGCGGCTAAACAAGACACGCCAGCGGCCGATACTGGAACAGGAGAGGCCCGTCCAGGAGCGCCCGTTGTGACCCCACCCGCCTCGCCGCCGCAGCCGCTGTCCGTGCTGGTCTACCACGCCAGCCCCATGGACGCCCATCTGCTGTGGCTCAAGCTCGCAGGAATCGAGGGCTGGACCCCCGAGTGCTTCGCCTTCGAGGACGTGGACCAGGCGGCGGCGGCACTGGCCCGCCGCACGATGGACGCCGCGATCATCGACCACTCCGTGCCGCAGGCCGAGGCTCTGCGCGCGCTCGAGCGCTTCCGCGAAGCCGCCGACGCGCCCGTGCTGGTGCTCACGGCAAGCGACCACGAGCAGGCGGCCGTGGAAATGATGATGGCCGGCGCCGCCGACTGCATGCCCTGCCACGCCGTGTCGAGCAGCAGCCTTCAACGCGCCCTCACCAACGCCACCGAGCAGCACCGTCTGAGCCAAGCCATCCGCGAGTACCACACCGAGCTCGAACGGCGCCAGACCGAAGCACGGCGCACCATCCACACCCTGGCCCACGAGCTCAAGACGCCGCTCATGTCGGCACGCGAGCTACTCGCCGTGGTGCTCGACGGCCTGGCCGGCCCGCTCGCGCCCCCGCAGGAGGAATACCTCGGCCTCGCCGTCGAAAGCTGCGACCAGCTCCACGCCTGCATCAACACCCTGCTCGACGTGACCCGCCTCGAGACCGGCAAGCTCACCCTCCAGCGCCAGCCCACCCACCTGGCCGAGCTGACCGCCCGCTGGGTGGCCGCCATGGAGCCCCTGGCCGACGAGAAGGGCATCCACCTGCGCCACGACGCCGAGCCCGGCCTCCCCCCGGCCGACGCCGACCAGACCCGCATCGCCCAGGTGGTGACCAACCTGCTGAGCAACGCCCTCAAGTTCACCCCCGCGGGCGGCGAGGTGACCCTCCGGGTGCACCGGCGCCGCGAGCACCCCGGCTGCCTCGTCGTGTCCATCCACGACACGGGACGCGGCATCCCGCATCCCCTGCTCAACCGCATCTTCGACCGCCTCTACCAGGCCCGCCCGAGCGACGACGCCGTCCTCGGGGGCGTGGGCATGGGCCTGAGCATCTGCAAGGAGCTCATCGCCCTCCACGGCGGCGACATCTGGGCAAAGAGCGCGTCCGGCCACGGCAGCACTTTCGCCTTCACCCTGCCCATCCACGTGCCCGCAGCCCCACACGACGTACCGATGCAAAGGAACACCACCGATGAAGACCGTCCTGGTGGTCGAGGACGACAGGAAGATTTCGTTGGCGTTGGCCGTGCGGCTCAAGTCTAGCGGCTACCGCGTCCTCGCCGCCTACGACGCCCTGGCCGGCCTCACCCTGGCCGCTCGCCACGAGCCCGACCTCGTGGTGCTGGACATCGCCATGCCCGCCGGCGACGGCCTGGACGTGGCCGAGAAAATCCAGAACCGCAACAACACCGTGGGCACGCCCATGATCATCATCACCGCCAGCCGCGAGCCGGGCTTGAAGGAGAGGGCGACGGAGCTGGGCGCCGTGGCCTACTTCGAGAAGCCCTTCCGCGCCAGCAACTTTCTCGCCGCCGTCCGCTACGCGCTCCGCGAGGAGGCGCCCAACGACGCCGTCGCCCACCGCACCACGCCCGAGCCCATCCGCGGCGCCAGCTAGCTCACCGACCCTGTGCTCATACGTCGAACACGGCCACCACGGGCGCGTGGTCGGAGGGCTTGCTGCCCTTGCGCTCGTCGCGGTCCACCTCGGCCGCGGTGCAGCATGCCGCCAGGGGCGCCGTGGCGAAGAGGTAGTCGAGCCGCAGGCCGTTGCCCTTGGGGAAGCCGAGCCTGCGGTAGTCCCACCACGAGTAGACGCCGCCGTCGGGGTGGTGCTGGCGATGCACGTCGGCGAGGCCCCAGCCGAGCACCTGCTCCAGCGCGTCCCGCACCGTCTCGTGGCACAGCACGCTGCCGGCCCACTCGTCGGGGCGGGCCACGTCGGTGTCGTCGCGGGCCACATTGAAGTCGCCGCACAACACCAGCGGCTGCGCCGGCTCGAAGCGCCGCTCGAGGTGCTGCCGCAGCCGGGCCAGCCACGCCAGCTTGTAGTCGTACTTGTCCGAGCCCACCTCGCTGCCGTTGGGCACGTAGGCGCTGAGCACCGTCACGCCGCCCACGTCGGCCGCGGCCAGGCGCGCCTGCGGGTCGGCGACGCCGTCGCCCAGGCCGAAGACCACGTCGCGCGGCTCGGCGCGGCTGAGGATGGCCACGCCGTTGTAGGTCTTCTGGCCGTGCACCACGCAGTGGTAGCCGGCCTCGGTGAGCGGCTCGTAGGGGAACTTCTTCTCCTCGGTCTTCAGCTCCTGGAGACACGCCACGTCGGGCTGTGCCTTGGCGAGCCACGCCACCAGGCGGTCGAGCCGCGCGCGGACGGAGTTGACGTTCCACGTGGCGATGCGCATCAGAACTTCCTCACCTCGGATTGCACGAAGCGGTTGGCCTCGGGGATGTTGGTGCACTTCATGTTCGGCCCGTCCCACAGGAGGCGCACGGTGCGGCCGTTCTGCTTCTGGAGGGCGCTGGTGCGGAGGGCCACGTTGCCGAGCTGGACGATCTCGGCGAGGGGGCCGGCGTGGTCGAAGTTGGCGCCGGCCGCGGGGCCGCCCTTGCAGGCGGCGAGCCATTCCTTGTAGTGGCCGATGGAGCGGGGGAGGGTCTTGGGCGGCCGCTTGTAGGCTTTCATTCGGGCCTCGGGGATGAGACGGGGGCTGCGGCAGTAGCAGCCGCAGATGATGGTGCCCTTGTCGCCCACGAAGATGCACCCCTCGTTGTCGCCCATGCGGCGCCAGTGTTCCAGCTCGCGCGGCCGGGGCGGCATGATGCCGCCGTCGTACCAGGTGAGCTTCACCGGCGGCAGGTCGCCTCGGGCGGGGAAGTCGTAGTAGATGATGGAGGCCAGCGGGCCGGTCTCTTCGGTAAGGCGCGTGGGGTAGGCCTCCACGCTGGTGGGATAGCCGAGCTGAAGCGCGGCGAAGGGGTGGTTGAGCACGTGGCAGCCCATGTCGCCAAGGGAGCAGGACCCGAAGTCCCACCACCCGCGCCACACGAAAGGCAGGTAGGCGGGGTGGTAGGGGCGCAGGGGCGCGGTGCCCAACCACAGGTTCCAGTCGAGGGTCTTCGGCACGGGCGGCTTATCGGCGGGTCGGCCGATGCCCTGGGGCCACACGGGCTTGTTGGTCCAGGCGTGCACCTCGCGCACGGGGCCGATGACACCGTCGGCGAGCCACTCGCGCAGCAGGCGGAGGCCCTCGAAGGAGTTGCCCTGGATGCCCATCTGGGTGGCCACCTTGGCCTGGCGTGCGGCGAGGGTGAGCTGGCGTGCCTCGGCGATGGTGTGGGCGAGGGGCTTCTGCACGAAGGCGTGCTTGCCCATGCCGATGGCCTTCATGGCCGCGGGGAAGTGGGTGTGGTCGGGGGTGCTCACGGTGACGGCGTCGATCTGCTTGTCCATCGCGTCGAGCATCCGGCGGTAGTCCTTGAACTTTTGCACGCGGCTCAGGCGCTTGAAGGTGTCGGCGGCGCGGGTCTCGTCCACGTCGCAGAGGGCCACGATGTTCTCGCTCTCCACGGAGCGCACGTCGTTGGCGCCCATGCCGCCGCAGCCGATGCAGGCCACGTCGAGCTTGTCGCTGGGCGCCGTGGCGCCCTTGCCCAGCACGTGGCGCGACACCACGAGCGCCGCCGCTGTGGCCGTGCCCCGTGCGAATGTGCGCCGGGAGATTCCCTTGTCGCTCACACTGTGTCTCCTTGCCGAACAGGCATCGTCACTTGGCTTTCGTCAGCACCACCCGCTCCACGCAGATGGCGTTTTTCTCATCGGCCTTCCCGTGAGGAAAGCCGGGGCCTTCAAGCTTGATGCGCGCCCACACGTCGAACCGCTGGCCGGGCCGCTCGGGGTCCACCACGTTGTCCACGTCCACCTGGATGATCCAGCTCCAGAAGAAGTACACGTAGTCGGTGGGGCGGATGCGGAAGGTGCCGAGCTTGTACCAGTGGTAGCCGGGGCCGGGCACGTCGCCGGGCTTGATGACGCCGCCGCCGCTGCCCTGCTTCTGGGCCACGTTGTAGAGGCCCCAGGGCATGGGGAGCTTGTAGGAGCGGCCGCGGTCGGCCTTGGGGTCGCGGAAGAGATTGGCGTCGACTTCGAGGCGGTTGGTGATGCCGCTCTCGGCGTCAGCGGCAGGGATGCGCTTCACGAGGTCCTGCCAGTTCCGCGTCTCGTCGGCGGTGAACTGGAACACGTCGGCCGGCGGCAAGGCGGCGAACTTCCTGGGCACCGGCACGTAGGCGAGGCGGGCGAGAAGGAAGTCCACCTCCTTGTCGGCCTTGGCCTTCTCGCCGGCGCGCTGGCCCGGCGGCAGGCGGAGGTCGGCCTGGGCGTGCCACGTCGTGCGGCAGCGTTCGGCGATGGCCTTGCGGTCGAGGGGCATCTGCTCCAGCTTGCCGCCGTCGCGGACCCATTGCTTGACAAGCTGCGGGTAGAGCACCACGCTGGCGCGGTCGAGCGGCAGGCGGGCGTGGCGCACGCGACGGAGGAGGGTGGCGTCGGCGGCGACGGCTTTCTCGGCCTTGTCGAAGATGCCCTGTGCAATGCGGATGAAGGGCAGGTCGAGGTAGCGGTACTGGCGCGGCGAGGCGCCCATGCTCAGGTGGCTGGGCTTCGCTTCGGCCGCGGTTTCGAGCGCGGCCAGGTAGCGGCGCACGTGGGGGGCCGCGGGGCCGTAGAAGCCGTCGGTGAAGGTGCGGACGAGCGCCGGCACATCGCCGTAGGGGTCCTCCAGCAGCTTGATCATCATCCACACTTTGAGGTCGCGAAGGTCGGCGAGGATGGGATACTCGTGCTCGGTGAAGACGCCGGTGACGTTGTGCTCGGCGTAGAAGCGGTAGTCGGGCGCGTAGGTGTGGACGGTGGGCAGCGGGAGGCCGTAGTAGGGGGCGTAGGTGACGGCGTAGTCCCAGACGCGGAGGTTTTTCGCCACCTTGGCCCATCGGGCGACGTGCTCGCGGAAGGCCGTGTTCTCGTCGTGGGTGATGGGACGGGTGAAGTTGCTGCCCGTGTCGCACAGGCGGATGACAATGTTGTCGCGGGGGCGGAGGGTCTTGGGCGGCGCCTGGGTCTGGAAGTAGGCGAGGGTGCCGATGAGCACGTCGGGGTAGTCGGTGCGGATGGCGTCGGCCATGTGGTTGAGGAAGTCGAAGAGCGGCCCTGACTCGCCGCCCTCGCGGCGGGCGATGGCCTGGCAGGTGGGACACTCGCAGAAGCCGCCCCAGTCGTTCTGCGACAGCTCGAACACGCGCGGCGGCGCGGTACCCTCCTTGGCGGCCTTGGCGCGGGTCTGCTCGATGTAGGCGCGCAGCTTGCCGAGCATCGTCTTGCGCAACTCGACGTTGGTGAGGCAGAGCTGGCGGCGGTTGGCGTCGCGCTTGCCGCCGATCATCGAGAACCACTCGGGGTGCTCGGCGAAGTATTGTTTCGGGGGGATGTACATGTAGAAGGTGTGGACGTGGTAGGGCGGGCCGTAGCCGTCGTCGCCACCGAAGGCCGGGGCGATGCCGGCGTCGCCGTCGCGGTTGAGGCGGTTGCGTGCGGCGAAGCGGCCGCGGTCGCGGCCGTAGAGCATATAGATGTCGCGGTAGCGGATGCGCGGCTTGCCGCGAAGAGTCAGCTCGCCGATGCCGAGCGTGGGCTTGCGGGGGACGTGTTCCTCCCACGGATTCCACCAGCGCACGCCGACCACGTCTTCGAGGAAGTGGTAGACGGCGTAGAGCGTGCCGCGGGGCCTGCCGCCGGTGAGGGTGAGCCGGCCGGGGGTGGTGCGGATGACCCATTCCTCGGGGCCGAGCTCGGCGGGGACCGTGCCGCCGACCTGGATGACCGGCCCTGCGACCCGCGCAAGCGCCGCGGGCACGGTGCGGAACTGGGCGCCCGTCACGAGGCCGAGGTAGTGCGCCAGCTCCTTTGCGGCGGTCTGTTCGGCCGGGGTGGGCTTGTCGACCACGAGGATGGTCGCGCGGGCCTTGCCGTCTTCGGCCAACGTCATTGCGGCCTGGGAGGCCGAGGCGAGAGCAACGGACAAGACCAGGATGTGTATCGGCCAGCGTGTCATCGGCTTTTTCTCCAGGGCTGCGGCGTCCTACTTCATCCACTCGTAGAGGTCGTAGTGCTCGCAGGTCATGCCCATGGCGTCGTAGACCTGCTGCGCCACGCGGTTCGACTTGTCCACATACAGGCGGAGGCCGGCCAGATCGGGCGACTGCTCGACGATCCGCTTCAGGTGCACATAGAGCGCGCGGAACGCGCCCCGCCGCCGCGCCTCGGGCACCACGTAGAGCGAGTGGATCCACAGGACGGTAGCGTTGCGCCAATCGCTCCACTCGGGCACGGTGAGGGTGCAGCCGACGACGCGGCCATCCTGCTCGGCCACGAGGTAGCGCCCCTTGGTGGGGTCGTCGAACACGGCTCGGACGCCGGCCTCCACGGTGGGCGGGTCGAGGGCCATACCCTCGCTCTCGCGGGCCATGCGAATCTGGAAGTCAGCGATGGTGGCCGCATCGTCGGAGCGTGCGTCGCGGACGCGCAGGTCAGGCATCGGCTTCGCTCCCTTCGCGGGGTCCGGCGTGCGAACCCACCCGCCACAGGGCCACGAGCACCACGGCCATGAGCGCGGCGCCGGGCCAGAGCAGGGGGCCGCCGGCGAGGGTGATGGCGAGCGGGTTCTTCCCCGCGTTGGCTACGATGGGGATGGCCAGCAGGATGCCCAGGAGCGCCTCGCCGGTGATGAGGCCGGCGGCGAAGAGCACGCCCTGCGAATGGGCGCCCTCGCGACGCCGGCGCCCCACGACCCATGCGGCCAGGCCGCCGAGCAGGATCGCCACGCCCATCTCCAACGGCAGGTAGATGCCCACGGCCACGGCGAGCACGGGCGTGCGGAACGCGCTCCGCCGCCGCTCCAGCCACAGGTCGAGCGCGATGACCGCCACGGCCACGCCCATGCCCACGCCCAACAGCCCCCACGGCAGGCTCTTCTCGAACACGCCCCGCGCCACGCTGGCCATGAGCGACGCCTGCGGCGCCGGCAGGGCCTGCGGGTGGGCGGCGGTCTTCTCGCCGATGCCGTAGGCCTTGAGCAGCAGGGTGAGCACGGGCGCCATCACCAGCGCCGCCGACAGCACGCCCACGGCCTGCATCACCTGCTGCTTCCACGGCGTGGCGCCCACGAGGTGGCCTGTCTTGAGGTCCTGCATGTTGTCGCCGCCGATGGCCGCGGCGCAGCACACCACGGCGCCCACGAGCACCGCCGCGGCCGGACCCGCCGCAGTGCCCATGCCCAGCCCCAGCAGCAGGAGCGCGGTGAAGAGGATCGTGGCGATGGTGAGGCCCGACACCGGGTTGTTCGACGAGCCCACCAAGCCGGCCATGTACGACGCCACGGCCGAGAACAGGAAGCCCGCCACCAGCATCACCCCGGCCATCACGGCGGCCGTCGTCGTGTTGCCGATCAGGTGGCGGAACAGATAGAACAGCGGCACGGCCGAAAGCACGAAGGCCACGCCCACCCAGGGCATCGGCACGTCGCGCTCGGTGCGCGGCACGGCGCCGTCCTCGGCGCTTCGCTGCTCCTGGTAGGCCCGCACGCCCGACCGCACGCCCCGCACCAGGCTCGGCCACAACCGCACCACGGCCCACAGCCCGCCCACCACCATGGCCCCCACACCGATGTAGCGGGTCTGCGTGGACCACAGCCGCCACGCCCATGGCTCCACCGGCTCGACCCTGATGTACCCCGCGCTCACCAGAGGGATGGCCACCCACCAGTTGAGCGCGCCGCCCAGAAACACGAGCACCGCGATGTTCAGCCCCACGATGTAGCCCACGGCCGCCAGCGCCGGCGCCAGGCTCGTGCCGGCATAGAGCACCGAGCCGCCGACGTATCGCGCCGTTTCCGCCGAGCCCGTCCATAGCCGGAGGCCGGTCTGGCCGAACTTCGACGCCGCGCCCAGCACGCCGCCCGCCACGATGGCCCCCACGCCGGCGCCGCCAGAGTCGCCGCCGCTGCGGTCGCCCACGCGCAATACCTCGGCCGTGGCCACGCCCTCGGGAAACGCCAGCCGCGCCTCCACGACGAGCGCCCGCCGCAACGGCACCGTGAACAGCACGCCCAGCAGCCCGCCGAGGCCCGCGATGAGCGTGGTCTGCACGTAGTCAAACTCCGTCCACGCGCCCAGCAGGATGAGGGCGGGGAAGGTGAAGATCACGCCAGCCGCGAGCGACTCGCCGGCCGACGCCGCCGTCTGCACGATGTTGTTTTCCAGGATGTTCGAGCGGCGGAAGAGCCGCAGCACGGCCATGGAAATCACCGCCGCCGGGATGCTGGCCGACACGGTCATCCCGGCCAGCAGGCCCAGGTAGGCGTTGGCTCCCGCCAGCACCATGGAGAGCGCCACGCCCAGGATGAGCGCCTTGGGCGTGATCTCGGGCAGGGGCGCGTCGCTGGCTTGCCGGGAATCGTCCATGCCGCGTATTCTACGCGCAAGGCTCTGCGGCGTCCATCGCGGGTGGCGAACCCTTGACTCCCCGCTGTTCCGTGGTATTCTATGTGTAGCAGGGCCTCGGCCGGATGACTGCGTTCCGTCACGTTCCCCTGAGGGCTGTGCGGGCCTGGCCGAGGCAGGCAGCGGCGCAGCTCCCGCTGCTGGAGGAATGGAAATGGGCTGCCACCTCTATTTCTCGATGATCCCGGAAGCGTTGGTGGCTTCCATGTTGCCGCCGGAGGAGTTCGGCCGCTATCTGGCCGTCGGCACGCGCAAGCGCTCGCGGGGTCAGGCCATGTTCCTCGATCTCCAGGACGGCTTCGAGAGCGACGACTTCGCCCTGGCCAACGTGGAAGAGCGGTGTGTGCCCCACGCCGACGGCCAGCCCAAACACTCGCTCTACCTGGGCATCTACCGCGTGCTCGAGCGCCTGCCCCTCGACGCCCTGAACCACCTGTGGCTCGTCACGGCCGACGGCCGCGTGCTCGAGCTGCCGCCTAGCGAGATCCCCGAGCAGTTCCCGGGCAGGTACCACCTCTATCAGGAAATCTGCCCCGTCCACCCCCTCATCGCCACCGCGCTGCCACCCGTCGACTTCACCCGCTTCATCACCGACCGCAGCCGTCCCGTGTCCGTGCCCCGCATCTGTTTCGTGGAACTCGACCTACAGGGGCTGGCCGACGACCCAAGCGACGGCAACGCCGACGACCTCCCCTACGCCCACCTTGCCCACCTGCGCGACTGCCTTGTCGAGCTGGACGAGGACACGAGCAAGAACACCAAGACCGTCAACCGCACACACCACGAGGAGTTCCCCTACCGCTGCGTCAAGAGCGGCTTCTTCCTCGGCGACCAGGATGGTCTGCTCTACTACCCCTTCCCGTCCCGCCAACAGCTCGAAAGCGAATACTACCCCTGGTGGCGCTCCGCCGTCGGGTGGGAGCACTGACAGGCCGAGCTCGGCGCATCTTGTAGGCGGGGTCTCTGTGCCCCGCGTCCTACCGCAACGGAAGCTATCGTGGCGGCCCGACGCGCGAAGCCGCAGGCGCGGCCAGCGCGGCCACCTCGTCGGCGGAAAGCGCGCGGTTCCACAGCATCACCTCGTCCACGAAACCGACGAAGCGGGTCTGTTCGCCGGGTGAGCTGGCCGAGTCGCCGATGCCGAGTCCCTCGCCCACGGTGGCGCGCCACGTGCCGTCGTAGGCGACGGTGGCCGCGCACGTGCCGTCCAGGTAGACGCGCAGCGCGCTCTTGGCCGGCTGGGCGTCGTTGCGTTCGGCCACGGCGACCATCACGTGCCAGCGGCCGGCCTCCACCTTGCCCCCCTCGCAGATGGCCTCGGTGCCATCGGCCTGGCCGTGGTAGAGGCTGGCCTGGCCGTTGTGGACGGCCACGTGGTAGGCGTGCTCGAGGCCCGGCCCCCACCGCAGCACCAGCCGCGCCCACGTGCCGAGCTTGAGCGGGTGGAAGCGGATGGCCACGGAGTAGCTCGGGCCGAGCCGCACGTCGGGCGAGGTGCAGGCCGCCAGGTAGGCGGCATCGTCGGGCGTTGCGCCCAGCGCCACGGCCTTGCCCTGCACGCCGGCCACGTCGTCCGCCGTCACGAAGCGCGGCAGCACGACGGCGCCGGCGTTGGTGAACGCCGAGAGTTGGTCGCGGCCGCGGCCGGCCTCGTCGCGCAGGCTGCCGTGGTCGAAGGTCCACACACACACCGGCCCGGGCCGCGGCATCTCCGCAACCGAAGCCCACGCAGCGGCCAGGACGGCGGCGGACGTCAGGAAGGGGCGCATCGCGGTCATCGTGGCGTTCTCCCGTGAGGCTGGGGGCTCACTTGTCGTATACCTCGAGTTCGGCGACGGACATCTGCACGCCCTTCTGGCCGGGGCCGTCGGGCTTGATGGCGCTCACCCGCACGTAGCGCGCCTTCACCGGCTCGAACGTGGCCTCGAAGGGCGTGCCGTCGTGGCCGATTTTCGACGCGGCGGCCTGCCACGTGACGCCATCGAGGGAGAGGCGGAACTCGACGTGGGTGGCGTAGCCGCGGCCGAAGGTCACCTTGATGCGCCGCACGGCCACCGTGTCCACGAGATCGACCTCGTACGACCAGGGCCATTCGCCGCCGGCCAGGGCGGTGGTATGGACGTTGCCGTCCACGCCCAGGCGGGGGAAGCGGACGCCGCTGTTCACCTGGAGCGCGTGCGAGCCGTCGAGGCTCAGCAGCTTGGCCTGCTTGCGGTAGGCCAGGTTGCCCGGCGGCACGGGCGGGCGGGCCTTGCCGGTGTCGAGCTCGTGGCGCACGGCCTTGAGCACCTCCACCTGGGAGCGGTCGAGCGAGCCGTCGCGGAAGAGCAGCACGTCGATGCTCACCACGCCGCCGCGCTGGGCCACGTCGAAGACGTACTCGCCCAGCTCGCGCTTGGCGTACTGGCTGCCGGGATGGCCCCAGCCGCTGCCGAGGTAGGAGAGGATGTGCCACTGCTCGCCCTCGACGAAGCGGCGGGGTGGCATGTCGAAGAAGCGGTTCTGCTCGCCGCAGGTGTAGTCCTCGTGGCGGCTGTAGGGCAGCACCTTGGCCTCGACGCCGGGGTTGAACGCCACGATGCGCCGGGGGTTGCCGGCCTTGAGCGCCTTGGCCAGGATGCCGAGCTTCTCGTCGTCGTAGCCCAGCCAGCGGTAGCAGCCGTCCACCCACCAGCCGGCCACCTTGTCGCCGTAGCGCTCGCCGTACTCCTGCGCCACGCTGGCCCACTTGCGCACGAAGTCGGTGGAGGCGGTCCCCGCGCAGCCGAAGGCCGGCGCGGCCTTGGCATCGGCGCGCGGGCCGTCGCCCGTCCAGTAGAGCATGAGCGGGATCTTGCGGCGGCTGAGCGACTGATAAAGATCCTCCACCAAGTCGCGGGTGCTGCACGCCTCACCGGGCTGGTAGCCGGTGATGCGGTCGAAGGTGGCGTTGGGCGCGATCATCTCGCGGTGAATCTGCATCACCGTGAAGATCACGTAGCCCGCGCCCACCTGTTTCATCGTCTCGGCGAAGCGCTCGGTGTCGAACTCGCGGACGCAGTCGTCCCACGGCGTCTGGCGGCCCAGGCTGTGAATCTTGTCAGGGTCGTTTTGCAGCGTGGTGAGGTAGTGGACGAACACGCCGTAGCCGGCCTTCTGGAACCAGTCGGTGTGCGGCTTCATCGATCCTCCTCGGGCGAGGCCACAGGGAAGCAACGCCACGGCCACGATTAGCGACCTCCAGCACATTCGCATGTCTGGCCCCTACGCCTCCGATGCTCTGTGTCTCTCGTGGCGATGCTCGCTCATGCAACCCGATCCGCTACTACCATACCGGCCACGCCGCCGCGAGTCCAGAGCGGCATGCATCCTCGCCCATGAGCACGCGCCCGACCCCTGCACGCGAGGCGAGGTCGGGCGCGGCTCCTGTGTTCGGCGAACGGTGATGCTTTGGCCTACAGCGCCCGCAGGAACGCCACCAGGCTGTCCTTCTCCTCCTGGGTAAGCTCAAGCTTCTGGATGAGGTTGAAGAACTCCACGGTGTCCTCCAGCGTGAGCAGGCGGCCATCGTGAAGGTAGGGCGGGGAGTCCTTGATGCCCCGCAGCGGGAAGGTCTTGATGGGTCCATCGGCGGCGGTCATTCGCCCGTGGATCAGGCGGGGCTTGTAGAAGCGCTCCGCCTTGAGGTTGTGCATCAGGTTGTCGGTGTAGTAGGGCGCGGGGTGGCACGCGTTGCACCGTGCCTTGCCGTTGAAGATGCCCTCGCCGCGTATCTCAGTGCGCGAGGCCTGGTCGGGATCCAGGGCGCCGTAGAGGTCCAGCTTGGGCGCCGGCGGGAAGTCCAGGATGGACATGACCTCCGCCATGAAGTGCACTTGGCTGGCACGCTCGAGGATGTTCACGCCTTTCTTCGTGGCAATCACGGGGTCGCCGTCGAAGTAGGCCGCCCGTTGCTCAAACTCCGTGAAGTCCTCGATGCTCTTGAGCGCGCGTTGCGAGCCGAAGAGCCGCTGGATGTTCACGCCGCGCAGCGTGGGGGTGTCGAGGCGGTGGCGGAAGGGCTGGGGCCGGATGTCGCCCACGAGGTGGGTGGTGCCGTTGCTGTGGCCGTTCACGTGGCAGTCGAAGCAGGTGACGCCGAGGCTGGGCCGCTCGGAGCGCCGGTCCTCGGTGGCGTTGAACTGCTGCTGCGGGAAGGGCGTGACGAGCAGCCGCAGGCCCTCGAGCTGCTTGGGGTTGAGGATGCCGTTGAACAGCTCGTGGAAGTTGTCCGTCGTCACCACCTTGCCCTGCGACACGTCGCCGAGGTCGGGCCGCGTGGTGAGGAAGATGGCCGGCGGGAAGTCGGGCAGCAGGTGGTCGGGCAGGTCGAAGTCCAGGTCGTAGCGCGTCAGGTCGCGCGCCGTCTGTTTCTTGATTTCGTCGATGTGGAACTGGGGGAACACCATGCCGCCTTCCGGGTGGTTGGGGTGCGGCAGGGGCAGGAAGCCGCGGGGCCAGAGGTCCTTGTCGCGGACCTCCGCGGGCTTCAGGGCGGCCAGTTGCTCCCACGTGACGTCGCCGTGGAGCTTGGCCCGCACCCCGGCCTGCACGGCCTTGCCGCGCGACATGGTGACGCCGGCGGCGGGCCGGTTGCTCAGGTCGTAGCGCTCCTTCAAGAGGTCCATGTGGCTTTTCATCACACCGGGCTTGGCCGCCTTCATCCGCGTCATCACGTCGGCGAAGGCCTCCTTGCCGTCCACGGGGGCGTAGCTCGTCTCCCCTCGCTCCTGGGCAAGAGCAGTGGCCAGTGCGCCGAGGCACAACATGCCGATCGCGCCAATGCAGGCCAGGCCTGCGACTCGTCTCCACACCTGCATCATCAGATCCCTCCTCACGCTTGTTTCTCCCCGGCCAAGTGCAGCCGCGCTGCACGATGCAGGGAACCCGGCTCCCAGACGCCGGACACCCAGCCACTGCTCCCAGCGGTCTCCTTTCACCTCCACTTCCAGCCGGGCCAGGAGAGGGTAGCGACAGGGCAGGGACTGTCTGGGACATATCCCGTGCCCGAACCAAGCTGTGGCAAGTGGACGCCGACGGACGTCAGCAGCAGCATACGATGGCCCCCCTCGCTTCCTTCGTGCCGCAGGGTAACACGTCGCGGCACTCTCCGGATTATAGGACGGCCGTGTTCACAAGTCAAGACTCAATTCTGCCCCGGGCGCAGGTTCCGGCTCCGGGCAGAAAGGGGGGAGGAAGCGCGGCTGGTGCCCTATGGCGCCTGCAACACCGTCGCCGCGCCGCGCACCACGGCCAGCTTGCCGTTCGGCGCGAGCGTGATGACCGTCGGGGCGCCGCCGGCCTGGACGGTGACGGTGGCGCCGGCGTCCGTTCGCTCGAGTCGCACGTCGCTCACCGTGGGCTGGGCGTCGGCGCGGACGGGTTCGAGCACGGCCGCGAAGTCGGCCTGCTCGCCCTGGCGGCTGAGGGCCACCATCGGCACGCGGTCGGCGATCGAGGCGCCCACGCCATCGCCCGCGAGCACGTCCGTCGCGCCGCCCGCGGCCATCGTGAGGCATGTGGCCACCGCCTTG
>JADHXT010000249.1 GCA_016782825.1 Candidatus Brocadiia bacterium
CGGCAGGACCCGTCAGATCACCCTTGAGCTGCCCGATGAGCTTGTGGGGAAGATCCGCGAGGCCATTCTGATGAACTTCGAGTTACGAGGGTGACAATCCGGGCCAATGGGATCTGGGTACGTAATGACGGCCACGGCTAAAGGCGGGGAGGGGGCACCTGGTGCCGTGGCCGGCCGGCGCAGTCGCCGGCATGCCATGGCGGGCGGCGCGTGCACCGCGGCGGCAAGCTCCTCTACTGTCTGGCGAAGCCTTGAGGAGGCAGAGTCGGCGTCGGCCGGTCCCATGCCAGCCGCGGATTGGGCCGTTGGCGCGTGGTCTCCTGCGCCCCGACTGCGGGGTTACAGCTTGCGAGTGCAGTGGAGTCCGATGCGACGAAGGTCTCACGGTGTCCGGCTGCGGCCGGTTGGGATCGTGATGATCAGCGGGTGATTGGTCAATGTCAACGCGAGTGCCTTGATCTCGCGGTGGGTCTGGACGGGTTCGGTGCCGACCGTCGGATCGTAGACCTTCACCGATGGGTGCGTGTCACCCAGATGGACCGTCACACGGTCTTTGCCCTCGAGCCGCTCGCCCCAGACGACGAGTTGGAATGTGCCGTCGCTGTTCTGCAAGAGCAAGTCGTGGACGGTTGCCGGCTGGTCCGGAATCGAGTAGTCGAGCTTGCCCGGCTCCGGAAGCTTGCCCTGGTCGGCCAGAATCGTCGTCAGGTTGTGGAGATAGAGGGCGGCTTTGCGCGGCGTGTAGTCGGGCTTGTAGAACCCGAACCGCTGATTGCCGCCTTCATCCGTCCTGTCTCGCAGGAGGTAGACGGAGGTGTAGCTCCAGCCTCGCTTGAACTGGTCGAGGTACACACTCAGGAGATTCAGGGCGTGGATATCCTCCGTGATGGCTCCGCCGATGTGGCAGCCGGTCTCCGTGGTCACTCTGGGCAGGGCCAGGAGCTCCGTTTCGGGATAGCCGCGGTAGTGCCGCGCCCAGGTCCGGCCGTAGTTGCCATAGAGCCCATCCACCTTGCAGGCGGAGGTGGGGTCGGCGGCATCCCACGTCTTGTTGTCCGCGAGGCCGGGTGAGGCGGGATGGCAGAAGTAGTTGTGGCAATTGGCGTAGTCGGCGTACTTCGTGCCATCGGGCATCAGGGTGCCGGCGCCTGGCGGGATGGTGAGGAACTGTAATCCGACGTTGTCCCTCTCGGCGCCGTTCTCACTGATGGACCACACCGGGTACTTCCTCAGCACGGGGTCGCTCTTCACGGCGTTGTACAAGTCCCGTTGAAGCTTGGCGACGGCCAGCCACGACGGTGCCTTCCCGCCGCCCTTCTCGCCCTGGTAGGTCACGCCCCAGTTGTTCGGCTCGTTATTGCCCTCGAACGCCAGCAAGGCGTCCGCCGCCGCCAGCGGCCTGGCGGTCTCGATGAGCTTCTTGAGATCCGTGCCGCCGCTGACCAGGCCCCAACTGAACCGCACACCGGTCTTCCGGTGCAGGTCCAGGTAGGTCTGGACGGTGGTAGGGCCTTGGGTCGTGACCCCCTCAATGCCGCCCCTCACCCAGCGGAAGCCCACGTACCTCACCATCTCGACGGTCCTGTCGATGGGTTGCCCGCGATCAGGGAAGGTCGAGACGATGCCGATGCTACTGAGGAAGTCCGTTGCTCGGGCGGCTGTCCTGGTCGCGGCCTCGGCGGCCAGCGGCAGGGCCACGAGCGTGACCAGGAAGAGACATGACAGGTATGCCGACCCGTGAGCGGAACAACACAGCAACAACAGCTTCATCCGCGGTTCCCCTTTGCCCGTTCGTTGACAGCGATGGGATGGAGTCCTTCCCCTGGAACACAACTGCGGCTCGCAGCCCTTGCCAGAAGCGTCGCAGCGAACCGCACTGGTGGCATGCCTCCTCGTCCTCCCTGATCGCGCAAGAGGTCTGGCTTGCGCGAGACCTCGTCGATGATTGCGGGTGTCGCGCGACGATGGGTGATGGTGCACACGGTGCCTACTGCCTACGGGTGACCAGCAGGAAGAACCCGGGACCATCCGCGGGGACACTCAGTGTGTGAGCTCTCGACAAGCGGCTCTCGGCCACGGCTCGCTTCGCGCCAAGGTCGTAGAAGCGCACGATCAGTTCCGCCTCGGGGAAGTGATCGAGGGCGATGCCCATGGTGGCCACACGGTCAGCCACCGGCGGCCTGGGCTTCGCGGCCCCAGCGGCGTTGAAGATCGAGATTCGAGCAGTCTTCGGCTCGACCTTCCAGCTCTTCAGTGGCGTGCGGGCTGCGGCTGGCCGGCCTTCGAGGTAGAACATCCGCCCGGCAGGCTCGGCGGCGATGTGGGTGTGCTCGCCGCGGATGTAGAAGCCGACGAGGTCGCCCCTCTTCGCCACGATCGGCTTGTCGAGGGTGAAGCGGCTCGGGCCGGGCTTCGCCATTTCGACCATCTTGCTCTCACCGACGCGGACGAGTTGCTCGTCCTCGACACGGTAGATGTGGAGCTGGATGGCGCCGGGCTTCACGCACTCGACCTCCCAGGTGTCGAGCGGGCCGTTGCGTTCGATGACGCGGGTCGTGTCGGCATAGGTGTAGTCGCCGGCCTCGGTGGTGGTGGCCGCGCGCTGGTGGGGCCCGGGCGAGGTGCTTCGGATGAACGCGAGAAGCTGCCACCTGTCCTGGCTCCACGAATAGGTCGCGGCGAAGCCGACGGGCAGACGCAAAGGCATGTCGCCCTTCAGTGCGTCGGGCAGCTTGCCGCCGTCTGACTCGAACGCCGGCTCCTCGAAGGGCCGGCGCGCGTCGATCGTGTAGAGCGTCTCCGGCGGGACCGGCTGGTCCTCCCACACGCACGCGTAGTCGAGCGGCAGACGAGAGAGCGCCCGTTCGTAGCGCACGAGCGCCCTGCCGCCGGCGTCCACAAGTGACTCTCTGCCCACGCGGATGGCGAGGCGCGGGCGCCGGAAGGGCCTCGACCAGTCCACGAGCCGCCGCACCTGTCCCAGCACCTGCCGCTCGTCCTCGACCACCCGCTCCTCCCACGTCATCATGATTGGGTTGCGGAGCGCGAGGCCGGTATAGAGCGTTTGGCGGACTCGCTCGCGATAGCCGTCGGTGTTGGCCGGACCACCCATGTAGCCCCAGAAGATACCCTCGGCCATGAAGATGTGGCCGAGGGCGGCGAGCCGGAACTGCGCGGCGACGGCCTCGATGGGCTGGCGGTCAATGGAGTAGGTTCGCATGCCGCCCAGGAGCGGCTTCCAGGTCTGCCGGTAGTAGTTCGGGTCCTGGCGCACCCCGTGGTGCGGCTCGCAGAGGAAGAGGTGGTTCGGGTCGCGGCTGATGACGAAGTCGTGGACGGCGTTGACGAAGGTCGGGCCGCACTCGGGGTCGCCCTCGCCCGCGGCGGTGAAGCCGCTGATGCCCGTGTCGTCGCGGAACAACGTGGTGAACTGAGCGAGGTAGCCCCTGAACATCGCGCAGAACCTGGAGTCGGGCTTGCCGTAGTCGCCGCGCTGGTAGCCCGCTTCGAGGTATTGGGCATAGGGCGCGCTCTGTTTGCCGAGGGGGTAATGGCTTAGAGCGAAGTGGAGATGAAGGCCGTGGCGGCGGGCGACGGCCGTCATGGTGGCCAGTTGCTCGGCACCATGCGGCGCGATGCGGCCACCCGCGTCGAGCCGCTCCCACAGCCACCAGCCCTGGCACAAATGGACGACCGACCATCCGCAACGGGCGAGGTAGGCATAGTCCGCCTCCAACTCCTTCTCAGTCAGCGATTCCCACCAGTGGAAGCCATAGAGTGGCCCGCCGTGGCCGAAGTGCTGTCCTTCGTGCACCGTCCCTTGCACCGCCGCCCATTGCTCCTGCCCCTGCACCAGCGACTCCTGCGGCGTGCCGATGGCCCTGAACATCGGGGCGCCGCGGTAGGACCCGGCGAGTGGCCCGATCGGCCTCCCCGCCTCCGTCAGCAGCTTCAGCTGCGGGTCATAGCCGATGAATCTGCCGTCCGTGATGTGTACCCGAAGACGTGAGCGGCTGAAGGTGTTGTCCTGGCGCAGCGAGGTGGCAGCAACGGTCGCCCCATGGTCTCCCGCGGCCAGGCCCTTGACGACACCCTTCCAGACCCCGCTGGTTGCCTGCGCGAGGGCAACCTTCGTGTCGCCGACCTGAGCGAAGACCTCCACAGCATCTCTGCCCAGACGCCGGCCCTTCTCATCCAGCACCACGGCATAGATGGGCACACCCTCGGCCTTCGCTCTGGCCTCAGTGCGGATGACAGGCAATGAGGGGATGATCGTCAGCTCCTGGCTCTTCAGCCGCAGGCGAAACGCGATTCGGGCCTGCTCCCTTGCCTCCTTCGTCTGGACAAAGAGGGCGAAGGTGAGCTGGGCGAAGCTGCGCTGGTAGCCCTTGGCGCGGTAGATCCTGCGCAGGTCAACGGTCAGCTTCCCGGGCTTCGCCTGCCACGGGCTCGCGTAGAGGGGCGGGCCGCTGCGGCCCTTGACGATGGCGATGAACTGCCAGGGATGCGTGGCCTCGGCGACGTCCAACTCGGCCGTGGGATGCTGCTCGATGTGGAACTGCAGCGCGGGGAGCAGGGCGTGATCGAGCTCCGTCCTCGCATCCTTCTTCACAAAGAGCGTCGCCTCATCGTCCGCATCGGTCAGTTCGTTGGCCTTGCTGGTGAACCAGCGCGAGGCCTGCTTCTTGCCCGTGAGCGGCAGCGGCGACTGGGTTGAGTAGCAGATGATGGCGCCCTCGACGCCGTCCTTGTCGTCGAGCCAGGTCATGGCGCGGTTGAAGACCCAGGCCTCGCGCAGGCCGTGCTGCGGCTGTTTCTGCCCGTGGCGCACCCAGTAGTAATCGCCGCCGTCGTAATCGGACACGGCCGCAAGGGCAGGCCCGAGGTCCCCTGCGGCAGCAGATGTCTTCTTGAACAGATGGCGCCAGGCGGGGTCGATGCCTGCTTCGTCGGCGATCTCTTGTGGGAAGCCTGGTTGGCCGGGCTTGAGGCCGAAGAGGTTGTCGTGCTCGTTGCACGTGGCGGTGCGGTTCTGCGCGCGGTTGTTGGAGTTCATCGCCCGACGCACATTGTAGACGAGGTTGCCGGTGACCTCGATGAAGCCGCTGCCCTCGTCGAGATAGATGCCGCCTGGGGAGCCTCTGTTGTCGTGGATGTGGTTGCCTCGGATGACCGTGCCCGGCTGGTTGGAGAGGGTGTAGATCCCACCGCCGTCGTTGAGCTCCTGCATGACGTGGTGGATGTGGTTGAGCTCGATGCGGTTGTTCTTCGCGGTCGTGGGTGTTTCGTAGAAAGGCCGTTGCCCATAGGCCCCGCCGCCGGCGTCCTCCTCGCCCCAACCCCAGCCGACGGAGACGCCCGTGTAGGGAAGGTCGCGGATCTCGTTGTGGGCGATGGTCGTGCCGTCGGTATAGCCGACGAAGATGCCGACGCTCCCTTTGAACTCCACACCTACGTCGTGGATGTAGCAGTTGGCGACCGTGTTGTCCTTGACGATCTTCCGCGGGTCGTCGGGGTGGTGGTCGTCCTCGAGCACGTCGCCGATCTGGATCGCGGTGCCCGAGATGTCGTGGAAGTGGCAGCCGCGGATCACGTTTTCTTGTGCGCCACACTCGAGGTCGATGCCGCCGCTGCCGAGCCGGGTGAAGGTGCATCGCTCGAAGCGGACCGACTTCGTCGCGCGGCACACGACGTTCGACGGGCTCTTGACGTTCTCGTTGTGCACCGTGGTGACCGT
>JADHXT010000250.1 GCA_016782825.1 Candidatus Brocadiia bacterium
CCCATCCGAAGCATCGTATCTCACGTACTCGCGGCCGGAAGCGTCGTACGCACCAGGGCCTCACCGTGCCCCAGCTTACGCCGTGCCGCAATTGCCACGCGCCCAAGCAGTCCCATCGGGTGTGCCCGCAGTGCGGCCACTACGCGGGGCGCGAGGTCGTGAACGCCGAGGAAAGCTAAGGCATGCGCATCGCCATCGATGCGATGGGTGGCGATTCTGCCCCGCACGCCGAGGTGGAAGGCGCGATCCAGAGCATTCCTCACCTGAGCGGCCAGAAGCTGGTGCTGGTCGGCGACGAGGAGCGGATCCACGCCGCGGCCGAGCCCCATGGCGGCCTGCCGTCGGAGATCCAGGTCCTCCACGCCTCCCAGGTGGTGGAGATGACGGACAGGCCGGTGGAGGCGATGCGCCACAAGCGCGACTCGTCCATTGCCCGCTGCGTGGAGCTGGTGTCCAAGGGCGAGGCGGTGGCCATCGTGTCCGCGGGCAACACCGGAGCCGTGGTGGCGCACGCCACGTTCAAGCTCGGGCTGCTCGAGGGCATCCGCCGCCCTGGCATCGCCGTGGGAATGCCCACGCGCACCGGCAGCCCGACGCTGGTGATCGACTGCGGCGCCAACGTGAAGACCACGCCGGAGAACCTGCTGCAATACGGCATCATGGCTTCGGCCTATGCCCAGGGGGTCTTCGGAAAGAAGAAGCCGACGGTGGGACTTCTGAACATCGGGCAGGAGACCATCAAGGGCAACGATCTGGTGCGCGAGGCGCGCGACCTGTTCGAGGCCGCCCCGCTGCACTTCATCGGGTTCGTCGAGGGCGGGCACATCTTCGACGGCGAGGCCGACGTGGTGGTGTGCGACGGCTTCGTGGGCAACGTGCTGCTGAAAGTGAGCGAAGGCGTGGCCGACACCATCATGGCCCTCATGAAGCAAGCGGTGCAGCGCACGCTCCGCCGCCGCATTGGCGCCATGTTGTGCAAGTACGCCATGCTCGACCTGGCCGCACGCGTCGACCGGGCCGAGCTTGGCGGCGCCCCGCTGCTGGGCGTCAACGGCATCTGCCTCATCAGCCACGGAGGCTCCGATGCCCGCGCCATCTGCAACGCCGTCCGCCGAGCCAGCGAGGCCGTGGCCCACAACGTGAACGCTCAGATCGTGGCCAGTCTGCGGGCCTGCAACACGAGTCGACCCCAGTGAGGAATACCATGGCCGACGCCCCACGGGCAGCCATCATCGGATGCGGGTCCTACGTGCCTGAGAAGGTGCTCACCAACCACGACCTCGAGGCGATGGTGGACACCAACGACGAGTGGATCGTCACCCGCACCGGCATCTCCGAGCGCCGCGTGGCCGCCCCCGAGCAGGCCGCGTCGGACCTCGCCCTGCCTGCCGCCCAGGAGGCCCTCGAGGAAGCCGGCCTCGCCCCGGCCGACCTCGATGCCATCGTGGTGGCCACCATGACGCCCGACATGAACTTCCCGTCCACCGCCGCGTTCCTCCAGGGCCAGCTCGGCGAGCTCACCTGCCCCGCCTTCGACCTGTCGGCCGCCTGCTCCGGCTACGTCTACGCCCTGGCGCAAGCCCAGGGGATGATCGCCACCGGCCTCGCGGCCCACGTGCTCGTGGTGGGAGCCGAGGCGTTGAGCAAGATCACCAACTTCGAGGACCGCACCAGTTGCATCCTCTTCGGCGACGGCGCCGGCGCCACCGTGCTGGCCGCCGCCGAGCCCGGCGCGCGGGGCGAGGTGCTCTACACCACCCTGGGCGCCGACGGCATCAACAACAACTCGATGACCCTGCCGGCCGGCGGCTCGCGCCAGCCGGCCACCGTCGAGAGCGTGCAGCAGAAGCTGCATACCATCCACCTGCGCGGGCGCGAGGTGTACAACCTTGCCGTGCGGCGGATCGTCGAAGTCGTCGACGAATGCCTCGCGGCCTGCGGCCTGTCGAAGGACGACCACATCCGCGTCATCGCCCATCAGATGAACCTGCGCATCATGCAGGCGTCCGCCGAGCGGCTGGGCACCCCCATGGACCAGTGGTACGTGAACATCGATCGCTACGGGAACACCGGGGCCGCCACCATCCCCATCGCCCTCGCCGAAGCACGCCGCGAGGGTTTCATCGAGCCCGGCATGGCCACGGTGATGGTCAGCTTCGGCGCCGGCCTCACCTGGGCCGGCAGTGTCGTGCAGTGGTAGGCGCCGCGACGGCGAGACGAGAAAGGATGCAGGCTTGACGACCGAGACCGACACCGCGATTCTCTTCCCCGGCCAGGGAGCCCAGCACGTGGGCATGGGCCAGGCGCTCGCGCAGGAATGCCCCGAGGCCGAGGATATCTTCTTCCGCGCCAACGCGGCGCTCGGCTTCGACGTGGCCGCCCTGTGCTTCCACGGCCCCGCCGAAGAGCTCAACCGCACCTCGCTGTGCCAGCCGGCCATCCTCACCGCCAGCGTGGCCGCCCTCGAAGCGTGGAAGGCCCGCACCGGCGAGCAGCCCCACGGCCCGTGCGCCGGCCTCAGCCTCGGCGAATACACCGCCCTCGTCCACGCCGGCGCCATGACCTTCGAGGACGCCGTCCGCGTGGTGAGCAAACGCGGCCAGTACATGGAGCAGGCGGGCAAGGAGAACCCCGGCGGCATGCTCACGCTGCTCGGCCTCGAGCGCGAGCGCGTGAACGACGCCGTCGACGCGGCCAACGAGCACGGCATGGCCGAAGTGGCCAACTACAACTGCCCCGGCCAGATCGTCATCTCCGGCACCGCGCCGGCCCTCGACTGGGTGGAAGCCCACGCCACCGACTACGGCGCGCGCAAGGCCGTGCGCCTCAACGTGAGCGCCGCCTTCCACTCGCGCCTCATGGCCCCCGCCAGCAAGAAGCTGGGCCGCGCGCTCCACGAAGTGGCCATCTCGCAGCCCAAGCGGCCCGTGATTTCCAACGTGACGGGCAAGTTCATCCACACCGCGTCGGAGATTCGCGACCTCCTCGTGCGGCAGCTCACCCAGTCGGTGCTGTGGGAAGACTCGATGCGCTTCCTCCTGGCCCAGGGCGTGCGCCGCTTCGTGGAGATCGGCCCGGGCAAGGTGCTCCGCGGCCTGCTCCGCCGCATCGAGCCTACCGCCCAGTGTGCGAACATCAGCGAGCCCGCTCACATCGAGCAGTACCAGCAGGCCGCCGAAGCCCGCTAGCCGCAGGAGGTCGTCCGTGGCATCCGACAAGGAACTTGAGGGCCGTGTCGCCCTCGTCACCGGCGGAGGGGCCGGCATCGGCCTCGCCATCGCCCGCACCCTGGCCGAAGACGGCGCCCACATCGTGGTGCCCGACTTCAACGGCGAGGCCGCCGAAGCGGCCGCCGCCGAGCTGAAGGGCCTGGGCGTGCAAGCCCTCGCCTTCCAGGCCGACGTGGCCGACGCGGCCCGCATGGACGAGGTCGTGGCCGCCACGCTCGACGCCTTGGGCGGCGTGCACATCCTGGTGAACAACGCCGGCATCACCCGCGACGCACTGCTGCTGCGCATGGACGAGGCCCAGTGGGACGCCGTGCTGCGCACCAACCTCCGCGGCGCCTACGTATGCAGCAAGGCCGTGCTGCGGCAGATGATGAAGCAGCGCCAGGGCGCCATCGTGAACATCGCCTCGGTGGTGGGCCTCATGGGCAACGCCGGGCAGTGCAACTACTCCGCCTCGAAGGCGGGCCTCATCGGCCTCACGAAATCGCTCGCACGCGAGGTGGCCTCGCGCGGCATCCGCGTGAACGCCGTCGCGCCGGGCTTCATCGCCACCGCCATGACCGACCAGCTCACCGACGAGCAGCGCCAGGGCATCCTCCACACGGTGCCGGCCGGCGCCCTCGGCGAGCCCCAGGACGTGGCCAACGCCGTCCGATTCCTGTGCAGCGACGCCAGCCGCTACATCACCGGCGAGGTGCTCCGCGTGGACGGCGGCATGGCCATGTGAGCCCCCTTGACCGCGGGAAAAAGGAGCCACAGCCCGAGACAGCGACGCCGCCGCAACTGCGGCCACCAGGGCCACCAGCCCCGAGCGACGCTCACGGATGAGCACGACCATCCGCAGGGATGGTTTCCCATAGCCGGGCAACTTCCCGGCCCCCCAGCGGAGCCGACGGCCCCGCTCCCAGCGACCCTGAAGACCCGACAGGAGAATCCGCCGTGGCCGAAGCCAGCGTCGAACAACAGGTCCGCGAGATCATCTGCGAGAAGCTCAGTGTGAACGCCGATCAGGTGACGCCCGAGACGTCGTTCGTCAACGACATCGGCGCCGACTCCCTCGACCTGGTCGAGCTGATCATGGAGTTCGAGGACAAGTTTGGCATGCAGATCCCCGACGACAAGGCCGAGCAGATCCTCACCGTCGGCGATGCCATCACGTACATCGAGGAGAACAAGGGGTAGTCGCCCTCGCTCGCACCCGATGAGGCGCAGCCGGCTCGCACCGGCTCTGCCGCCCCGCACGGCGACGGAGACGCCGAGGAGTAAGCCATGGAGATGCCGAAGCGCCGAGTGGTCATCACGGGCCTCGGTTCCATCACGTCGCTCGGTCTGGACAAGGAATCGTTCTGGAAGGCCGCGTGCGAGGGCCACAGCGGCGTGGGCCCCATCACGCGCTTCGACGTGTCCGAGCACGACGTCAAGATCGCCAGCATGGTGAACGACTTCGACCCCACCTGCGTCCTCACCCCGCGCGAGGCCCGCCGCCTCGACCGCTACTCGCAGTTTGCGCTCGCAGGAGCCGAAGAGGCCGTCCAGGATTCCGGCCTGGACCTCGAGAAGATCGACCTCGCGCGCGCCGGCACCGTCATCGGCACCGGCATCGGCGGCATCACCGAGATCGAGGAGCAGCAGAAGGTGCTCCTCGAGCGCGGCCCCGGCCGCGTGTCGCCCTTCCTCATCCCCAAGCTCATGGCCAATGCCGCCGTCGGCCACGTGGCCATCCGCTATGGCCTCCGCGGCCCCAACGCGACCGTCACCACGGCCTGCGCCTCGGCCCTCCATGCCATGGGCGACGCCTACCTCAACATCGCCTTCTGCCGCGCCGACCTCATGGTCACCGGCGGCACCGAGTCCGCCGTCACCCCCCTCGGCCTCGCCGGCTTCATCAACTGCAAGGCCCTCTCCCAGCGCAACGGCGAGCCCCAGCGCGCCAGCCGCCCCTTCGACAAGGACCGCGACGGCTTCGTCATGGGCGAAGGCGCAGGCATGCTCGTCTTCGAGGAACTCGGCCACGCCACCGCACGCGGCGCCCACATCTACGCCGAAGTGCTCGGCTTCGGGGCCACCTGCGACGCCTACCACATCACTGCGCCCTTGCCCGCAGGCACCGGCGCCGCCGCCAGCATGACCCAGGCCCTCCGCGACGCCGGCCGCCAGCCCACCGACGTGGATTACATCAACGCACACGGCACGTCCACACAGCTCAACGACGTGATGGAAACCAACGCCGTGAAACTCGCCCTCGGCGACCATGCCCGCAAGGTGGCCATGAGTTCCACGAAAAGCATGATCGGCCATCTGCTCGGGGCCTCCGGCGGCGCCGAGCTGGTGCAGACCGCCCTCACCATCGACCGCGGCGTCATCTGCCCCACCATCAACTACGAAACGCCCGACCCCGACTGCGACCTCGACTACGTGCCCAACGAGGCACGCGAGCAGGACGTCCGCATCGCCTTGTGCAACAGCTTCGGCTTTGGCGGCCACAACGCCACGATCGTCCTC
>JADHXT010000251.1 GCA_016782825.1 Candidatus Brocadiia bacterium
CCTCCTTGTCCGCGAGCTCCACGCGCCGGAACGTTCCGGGCTCGTTCTCCTCCAGGTAGTCGCGCGGCAGACCGTCGGGCCAGTAGAGGTTGACCTGGTGCGACCGTCCCAGCACTAGGTCCGCCGTCTTCGCCTTCAGCGCCCTCGGCCTCGTCGACATGGGATCCTCGGCCACAGGGAACAGCTCGTCGGCGTCCTCCGGCTCAACGCCCCGATAGAGCCATACGCCCTGGGGACTGGTCTGCAGGTGAGTGCTGACAATGACGCCCGGCGTCTCCCCGCGCCACAGTACCAGGCGAGCCGTCACGGCCGGCGGTTTCAGTACCTCGCCCGCCGCCGCGACAGCCGCCAATGCCGCCGCCGCGAGAACCGCAATCGCCCTCCACCTGTGACGCCTCATCGATGCGTCTCCCTACGTCCCCTCTGCGCCAATCCGTACGGGCATCGGCATCGCGTCGACCAGCTCCACCCTCCCCAGGTCCCTCACCACCTCCTCCGCCTTCACCGGCTCTTCCGCGTGGCGACGGGGTGCCTGCCCCGTCGCATCCACCCGCACAACTCGATCCCGATAGACCACCCGCGTCCGCACCACCGGCACCTCGCGCACAACCTCCCTCTCCTCCACAACCGTCACGGGCACGAGCTTCTCCACCACCTTCGGTACCTCAACCACCCGCTCCACGACTCTCTCCGTCGGCCATGCCGCCCGCCCCGACCACAGCCCTCCGCAGAAGATGACCACCGCCGCCGCCGCCAGCGCCGTGACCTTCGCCCAGAGCGCCACCGGCCGTCGCACCTCAATCTCGTCCAGCACTTCCGCCGTCATGCGCTCGAGACCATGCTCCTCCGGCGCATACGCGACACTCGCCGCCACGGCCGCATCCAGCGCCCTCAGCCGCCCCAGCTCCCCGCGGCACTCACCACATGCGGCAGCATGTTCGTCCAGCGCCTCTGAGTCCATGAGCGCCCCATCCAGGAGGTCATCCATCGCCCTGCGGGCTTCGCGGCAGTCCATGGTTCTCAGTCCCCTGTCAGGTGGTCGGACAACTGGTCCGCCAGCTTGCCCCGCGCCCGGTGCAGGTGCGACTTCACCGCCCCTACCGAGCACCCGATGGCCTCGGCCGTCTCCGCCAACGTCATGCCCTCGAGCCCGAACAGCGTGATCGCCACCCGCTGGTTCGTCGGCAGCGTCTCGATGGCCGCCCGCACCCGCTGCGTCAGGTCACCCGCCACCACATGCTCCTCGGGCTCCTCCTCCCGCGTCACGGTCAGCCGCCCCGCAGCCCTCTCCACCTCCCTCGTCCTCTCCCTGCCCTTCAGCCTGGAGATGGCCCGGTTCACCGCAATCCTGCGGACCCATGTAGCGAACGCGAACCGCGGATCATACCTGCCTATGGCCCGATAAGCCCTGACAAACGCTTCCTGCGCCACATCCTCCGCTTCTTCGGGGCACCCCAGGATCGCATACACGATCCCGAAGACCATCCTCCGGTGCCGCCGCATCAGCTCGGTATACGCCGCCGTATCCCCCTCCCGGCAGCGGCGCGCGAGTTCCCTGTCCTCATGGCCCATAGAGACACTGCCGGCTTCGGCTGCGTGAGTACTCACACCCTATACCTCGCCCAGGCCAACCAGGCTTACAGGCTTACGTGAGGGCGATCTCTACGCCGCCCCGCTCCCGGGACAGTCGCCCCGCCTCAACCACGCGGATGACCTCGACCATCTCCTCGTTCGAGATCGGCTGCACTCGCGTCTTGCACATCTCCAGGAACGCGCCGAGCATGTTCAGGTAGACCGGCCCCAGGTCGGTGATCTGGTGCCAGCCCTGGCTGCCGCAGATCGTGTACTGCTGCCCGCCCGCGGCTACCTCACGCCAGAGCATGTTCAGCACCACCTGCACCCCGTCCCGGCGCTTGAGCCGCAGGATGTCTCGGTCTTCCTCGCCCACGTTCACCACCGACACGGTCCCGGGGCCCAATATCCCGTAGGCCATCTCGGTCGGGTGGATGCCATAGACATGGTACTGCCCCTGACCGCTGACGCCCACCATGAGGCTCAGCTCGCCAAGCCCCGGCAGCGCCGCCCGTGCCGCCTCGGCCCCGTCGCACCACCTGAAGCCCGAGGACGAGAACACCGACGCGCCGTTTGCCTCTGCCATGTCGACGATGGCCTGGGCCTCGTCGCCGGTCTCGGCGAGCGGCTTGTCTATGAAGATCGGCAGGCCCTTCTCGATGGCTGGGACACCGAGTTTCCACTTGTCGAACTCCCCGTTGTCCGCGATGATGACCGCGTCGACGCCCTCGGCCAGCGCCGCCGGGCTGTCGACCACCTCATCGATCGCGTAGACCTGCTGCATGACCTCCGCCTGCTCGCGATTGTCGTCGTAGATCTTCACCACCCGCCCACCCTCAAGCCTCAGGTCCCCCGCCCCGCCGGACTGCCAGTCCAGCTCCTCGGCCTTGGCCTGGTCCCACCCGTTGAACATCGAGCAGAACGCATTCCCATGGTAGCATCCCTTGCTGCCCTCGAACCGACACGCTGCCGTGATCCCGATATTGACCATCAGACGCCCTCCCTCCATGTTGTACGTGCCGTTGTCGTCATCAATTGTCCGCCCATCGGGCTTGCCGTCACTCCACCCCCAACCCCCACTCCGGGTCCACCGAGAAGTACCCACTCAGCTCCGCCCCCTGCATCACCCACACATCATCGAGGACCCCCGTCGCGGCCTCCTCAATGACCAGCATCCACGTGCCCGGCCCGCCGTCCCCTGCATCTATCTCCTGCCTGTCCACCGAGACCGCCGAGCAGTCGAAACGCGCAGCTTCCGTCCCGTCCGGCGCGATGAGCCGACCCGTGGCCGTCTCGCCCGGCGGCGTCGCCTCGAGCTGCAGGTGGAACGACTCGACACCCTCGGGCACCTCGAAATACACCGGCGTCACCGTGCTGAGGAAGTGCAGGCCCTTGTCCGAGAGCCGCCCATTCGCCGCCCAGTGAGCGCCTGTCACCGCCACGTTGTAGCTCGCCGAGCCTCCCGCGACGTAGAGGTGGTAGTACTCCGAGTCCCCTTCGATGCGCACCGGCACCTCGGTGCTCATGACGCCGGCCAACGCCTCCTCGCCCGCGGCGTCGTAGACCCCGTAGGTTACCAGCTTCCCCCGCGTCGTCAGCCTGCTGAACCGCACCTCGACTGGCCCGTCCCCTTTCGGCTTCAGCACCAGGTGCTGGTCTCCCCGGAAGCGGAACGCCTGCATCGCCTCCGCCGTCTGCACGTCCTCCGCCGGCATCACGGTGAGTTTCTCGCCGACAACACTCGGCTTCTTCGTCGCCCCCATGGGCGTCAGCGCCAGTGAGCCCCGCCTCTCGGCCAGGAAGCTGAACAGGTCGGCGTCTGTCAGGTAGAGCGACGATGCCTCCGGCTCCTCGAGCATCTTGAACTGCCGCAGATTCCAGTGCAGCACCGTCAGGTTGTCCCCGAGCCACGACAGCCGCACCTTCACATCCGGGTCGGTCACCTTCATCTCTGCGTCTCGATAGAGCCGCTCAAGCTCCGCGAACTGCGCCCCATAGAGGTCCTTCATCCGCCCCGCTGACAGCACGTACCGCTCATCCTGATGCTCGATGAAGTAGCTTTCGGTCTCGTCATCGAGCAGCCTGTAGAACGCCTTCATCTCTTCGGCCCCGGCGCCGTAGGCCTTCTCACAGTACTCCTCGAGGAGCGCCTCGACGTCCGCCTCCGGGTCCCAGGCCAGCTTCGCCAGGATGTAGTTCATCGGGCCCGCATGGCCCCACGCCGGCGTGCCGTAGACATACACGCCCTTCATATTGAGCCGCTTCAGACGCGGGTAGAGAAACTCCAGTATCTTCAGCCCCGGCGGATTCGGCGCCCCCGCGTCGTTGTGTACGCAGTTCGGCAGGTCGTAGTACGCGATGTTCTCGGTGACCTCGGTCCACTGCGCCGCGAGCTCCTCCCACTGCGTCTGCAGCGCCGGCCTATACAGCGTGAACCCATAGTCGAAGCTCGGCGCCCAGACCAGGAACACGTTCGGTTCGAGCTTGATCGGGGCTGTCGGCGGGAAGACATACGCCGCGTAGACATACCCCGCCAGCGTCCTGTCCGGGTGCTGCTCCGCAACCAGCTTGGCCACGTCGTTGTAGAAGGTCAGGATCGCCGGGGTGACCGAGAGGTCGCCGTTCGGGTCATCTTCATAGAGCGCCGTGCAATCCTCGCACTCACACCACCCCGCGCTGTCCGAGGGCGACATTGAGAAACAGCTCCGCTGCGGGTCGCCGTCGAAGTAGGCAATCGCCGCATCGGCGAACGCCCGCACGAGTCCCTGATTCGTCGTGCAGAACTTGTACCGTCCCGTCGGCGGCACCCGCACCCCGCCCCGCATGGCGAACCAGTCCGGGTGCTCGTCGAACAGCTCCGGGGGAATCGGCCGCCGCCAGTTGTGCCCGTGGCTCAGGAACAGGCTCCACCCCAGCCGCTGCCGCGCCCACCAGATGCGCCCCTCCGGCGTCCGCTCCTGGGTGTAGGGGACGCGCCGATTCTGGAAGAAGGGTGCGTCCGTCTTGTCCGTCTCGGGGATCGTCAGGTCCGGCGACTTCGGCACATAGTCCCCGTTCTCGCCGGGCATCAGCCACCTCACCCCGACGAACTCCTCCAAAAACGCATAGCCCCCGTTCCGCGTCCCCGCGCTCGTCCCGCCGCCAGGCGTCAGATCGCCCTCCGGCGTGTCCGGCCCGGCGATGAAGACATCACCCTCATGGGTCAGGATACTGAATCCCTCCAGGGGGATGTCTTCGACCGACAGCCCGGCTTCCCGCGCTGCTTCGTTGTCTCCGAGGCAGATCATCGGCGACTGCGGCTCGGCGACGATGCCCAGCGCCGCCCCAGTCGCCCGCTCGATGTAGGTCTGCAGCTCCTTCGCGACCGTCACCACCGACGGCGGCGCATCCGCCTCATGGTAGATCACATATGCCGACTCTCCGCCCGCCACCAACTCCACCGGCTGACCCGACGCCGTCGCCGCAGCCAGGAACACTGCAATGCACGCCAGATGCTGCCACTTCATGGTTGGCCTCCTACCCTCACTCATACACAAGCCAAGCCGTCGCAGTGCAGTCGCTGTCCGCCGTCACCCTCACCCACCTGGCGCTGTAGCCGTCCGGGAACTCATGCGTCACCGTCTCCCCGGCCGGCGCGTCGATGGTCTGATAGGTCCGCCACTCGCCGAAGCCCGTCAGGTCCACTTCCACCGTGAAGCTCACGCTCTCCCCCGAGTCGTGCGACAGCTCCAGCGTCTTCCTGTCATAGCCCGTCATGAGATACGGGTCCGACGGCTCGCTCGCCGTCACCTGCGAGTCTTTCCACGGACCGCCCTGACCGCGCGGCTTGCCCAAGTCCCACAGGTCGTCCACGTTCCCGAACCACAGCCCGCACTTCCCGTCCTCCGAGGCGAAGTAGTGCCCGTCCGTCTCCGCGTCCGCCGCGTTCCCGGCGATGACCAACATCCCCCGCCACGACGCGAAGTCCGTAATCCGCCCCCCATGCGTACAGACCGGCTTCATCGTTGCCGCCCCACCCGACGACGCCCGGGGCAGCTCATAGAACGTGCCGTGGCAGTTCAGCAGCGACCGCTCCGTGATGACCTCCCTGACGCCCCGCGGCCAGCCTTCGGCCCACGCCTCATCGTACGCCGCGTTTGTCTTCGGCAGCCGATA
>JADHXT010000010.1 GCA_016782825.1 Candidatus Brocadiia bacterium
CCGAGCGGCCCCCACCCCGCGTGGGGGAAAGGGGGCCGTGCGCCCGCCGGGGGCGTGACGCCTCACCCCATGCCCCACGCGGCCAGAAAACCCGTGGAAAAGCTCCGCGCATCAGAGGTGGTGAGAAATGCGGGCTAGCGCTGAGTCGCCGCTTCGCGGCTCGGACCCAAGAACGGGACCGACCACAAGGAAAGGACCCACACGCGCTCGAATCGTCTCGGCACCACTGCACTTGGCTGAAGTGTTACCTTGGAAGAAGTGTTTCCTCCCCCACCCCCCCTCTTTCCCAAGAACTCCCACACTGGGCTGCCGCCAATGTAAAGGTCTTTGGAGGGGGGTCTGGGGGGAACATTTCTCCTCAAGAAAGGTCCCCCCAGCTCTTCTCTTCACTTGGCTGAAATGCTACATCTTCTCTTGTCTCTCACTTCTTCCCTGGTGGCTTCCAGGGCACGCGGGCATAGCGGGCGAGTTGGTCGTTGAGCGCCTGGGCCAGCTCGCGGGCTTTCTCGGGTTTGTCTTTGGCGAGGTCGCGTTTCTCGAGCGGGTCGGCGGCGAGATTGTAGAGTTCGAGCGGCCCGCCGGGCTTCGAGCGCAGCAGCTTCCAGTCGCCGCGTCGCACGCACTCGATGGTGCCGCCATTGAAGAAGCGGCCGCCCTCGCGCCGGCCGAAGAAAAGGTCGCGCTCGGGCGCCGGCTGCTTCTGGCCGAGCAGCGTGCGCAGGAAGCTCACGCCGTCGATCTCGTGGCCGACCTTCGCTCCCGCCGCCTCGCAGCAGGTGGCGAAGATGTCCATGGTCAGCGCGATGCGGCCGGTGGCGGTGCCCTTGGCGATGTGGCCCGGCCAGCGGGCGATCATCGGCACGCGGAGGCCGCCCTCGTACATCGTTCCCTTGCCGCTGCGGACGGGGCCGTTGAATGCCCCGGCCGGCAGGTCGCCGCCGTTGTCGCTCACGAAGACCACCAGGGTGTTGTCCGCGTGGCCGGCGTCCTCGAGCGCGGCGAGCACTTGGCCGATCCCATGGTCCATGTGCTCGATGAGTGCCACGATCTTCGCGCGTTTGGGCTTGAGCTGCGGCTCGCGCGCCTGCACGCGCTCCAGCCACTCCTTGGGCGGCTGGATGGGGCCGTGGGGCGCGTTGTAGGGCAGGTAGAGGAAGAACGGCGAGCCGGCCTTCTGCTGCGTGAGCCAGTCGGCGGCCCACTGGCTGAACAGGTCGGTGGCGTGGCCCTTGGGGTCGATGGACGTGGTGTTGCGCATCATGTAGTTGATGCCGTGTCGGCGGTGGCTATAGTAGTCGTCCATCATGTCGCCGAGGAAGCCGTGGAAGAAGTCGAAGCCGCGTTCGGTGGGGGTGTTGGGCGACTGGAGGCCGAGGTGCCACTTGCCCACGATGGCCGACGCGTAGCCCGCCTTCTTGAGCACGGAGGGCAGCAGCACGGCGTCGGGCGTCAGGTGGCCCCAGGAGTTGCCCAGGTGGGTGCGGATGACGCCGGGCACGCCGACCAGCTCCTGGTAGCGGCCGGTGAGGAGTGCCGCGCGGGTGGGCGAGCACACGGGGCAGTTGGCATAGGCGTTGGTGAACTTGATGCCGTCGGCGGCCAGGCGGTCGAGGTGGGGCGTCTTGAGGTCGGGCGCGCCGTAGCAGGCGAGGTCGCCGTAGCCGAGGTCGTCCACGAGGATGACGAGCAGGTTGGGCTGGACGGCGGGCACGGCGCGCTCCTTTGTGGCAGCGAGGGCGTTGGCGGCGCCGGCCACGGCCGTGCCGGCGAGCGAGAGGAATCGGCGGCGGTTCAGATCAGGCATAGGGCCTCCGGGCCGTCAAGGTATAGGACGGATAGGACCGATAGGACAGATTGGACGGGCGCACTTACCCATTCTTCCACAGCCCTTCCCGCAGCGCATTGCCGTGTCCGCGGTAGCGTTCGGGATGGGCGAGGCGGTGCTGGGTTTCCTTGATGGCGATGTCGGCGGCGGCGTCGAGGGAGCGCTGGCCAAGGTCGGCCGTGGCGTCCTGCGGCGCGATGCGGCCGCCGGCGCCGATGAGCGGCTCGCCCCTGGGCGGTAGCGCGGCCAGGTCCACCGTGTCGGGATGGAGTGCGAGCATGTGGCTGGTCTCCCAGCCGCCGGCGTGGTCGCCGGCGCCCTCAAACTGGTTTTCCACGAGCTGGTAGTCCACGAAGGCCCACGCGAGCATCCGCCGGTCGCCCGTGTAACGGTGCTGGTGGAACTGGCATACGGCGGCCCGCGCGTGGTCGATGAGCGGATAGTGGCCCGCGACGAGCACGCCCACCTGGAAGCCGTAGGTCTCCAGTTCCGTGAGCACGTGGAGCAGCAGCTTGTGGTAGTTGAGCGCCTGCTCGGTGGGCGAGAAGGGCTGGCGGTCGGGCGAGAAGTGGTCGGGCGACAGGCCCAGCTTCTCGGCGATCTGGTCGCGGTCGCGCGCGTTGGCCTCCATCAGCGATTCCGAGCGGCTTTCGCCGTAGTAGAGCGGCGGGAAAGCGATGCCGCCGCCGCGCTGCGCCGCCAGGATGGCGATGCCCTCGGCCTGGAGGGTGTCGGTGCCCATGGGATTGTGCAGGCCGTGCCACTCCAGCGTGCCGATGGGCAGATAGGCCACGGGGCAGGCCACGCGCCGCGCCACGATCTGCGCGGGCCGCATCATCTGAAAGCGCACTTCGTCGGGCATCACGGTGCCTCCTTGTTGGGGCAGCCAGCGCTCATTGGTGCTTTGCCGCATAGAGGTCGAGGACGCGGCGGATCATCTTCTGGTAGGGCGTGCGGGTGCTGCGGGCGTGGCGCTTGAAGAAGTCCACGCTCTGCTTGCTGAGGTGGAGGGTGACCTTCACGGTCTCCTCCTTCCGCACGAGCTGGTCGGGCGGAGGAAGAAAATCCTCGATGACCCGCGCCTCCATGGGTTCATCAGTGTAAGCGATTCGCTTCTTCATCGGGGGGACTCTCGCTTCAGGCAAGCCGTTGGCCACGTCTGTCGTGCGACTAGGGCGCCGGAAACTGTGGATTCTCTGCCTTGAAGTCGGATGCATTCAGGCCGAGGAGCTGTGTGTCGGAGGTGACGAGCGCAGCGCCGAGCTCCACTGCTGTTGCAGCAATGATGGCGTCGGGCAGTTTGAGGCGATGCTTGCGGCGGAGCTGGATCGCGCGCTCCTCGATGGCATCGGTCAGGCCGACGATGGCTACGTGTCCCAGGAATGCCCTGACTGCCTGTTCCTCGTCGGGTGTTAGACAGGGGAATGCCAGCAGCTCCATCCGCGTGATCTGGCTGACAGCGCAAGTCGCTCCATCAGTTTGCTTCTGCCGAATCGTGGCGACGGCCCAGTCGCACCCGCCGAGGTAGCCGATCACGACGTTGGTATCGAGGACGCAGTCAATCCCATTCATCCCGCAGTTCCTTCTGGAGGGCGGCGGGGTCGCGGGAGAAGATGGGCGAGGCGGCGAGGCAGCCGGCCAGGCCCGCAAGGTCCGAAGAAACCCCGTTGCCGCGCTTGGGCGAGATGATGAGCAGCACGTCGGCCTCCCCTGCGGGGATGCGAGCGGGGACTTCGACGTCCACCCGCAGGCGGTGGTCTCGCGGGATCGTCACCGTTTTCCGAAGTGTATCCATGAGCGTTCCTCTGCCAAGAGTCTCCACTTCACGGATTATAGCCGGTGGGGGGCCGGAATGCCAGCGCCTGCTGGACGGCGGGGTGGCAAGGCATCCATCAGGCGCCCGCCGCATGAGGAGCGAGGCGGGGCCTCGAAGACAGCGCATCCCCCCGCGGAGCGAGGGGACGAGAAGAGACATGCCGTCCCCCCGCGGAGCGAGGGGACGAGCGGGGATGGTCTTGTCTGATCACGCGTCACGCGTCACGGCCAGTCTCGTCGTGCGGCCGGGGCGGAGGGTGGTGGTTTTGGGAGACGCGGAGCCGAGGCCGGTGAGGGTGAGGGTCTTGAGCTTGAGCGTGCCGCCGAGGACGGTGAGCTTCACCGTGGCGCCGCGCTTCGTGGGACGTTGCGTCATCGTGCCCCACGCGTTGCCGGTGGACCAGAACCACGTGACGGGCTTGTCGGTGGTGGCGAAGGTCATCTCGCCCGTGACGCCGCTGTAGTGGAAGCCGGTGAGCGCGAGGACGGCGCCCCAGCTTGCCATGGCGCGGGCGTAGTGGTGGCCGCACTCGGCCTCGTCGAAGGGGTTTCTCCTCCTGCCGTCGTAGCGGTCGCGGATGGCCTGGATGCATTCGAGACCCGCGTTGGTCTGGCCCTCGTAAAGCATGCCGACGGCGGCGGTGTACTCGAAGCCGGTCATCACCTCGTTGAAGTAGGGGAAGGGACGCTTGGGGCGCCGGCCCTTGGGATAGGTGGCCATGAGCAGGGCCGATTCGTCGTTGAGGGCGAACGAGCGCAGGTGGTTGAAGTGGCCGAAGAGGCTCTTCTGGAAGTTGTGCTTCTTGATGCTGCGGAGGGTCTTCCGCACGTGGGCGGGCCGGACGAGGTAGCCGAGGCCGCACACATGGGCGAGGAACTGCCCGACGAGCTGGTCCACGAGGCAGCCGGCGCCGAGCTGGAGCACGGGCTCCTTGAGGTCCTGCGAGCCCATGCTGGCGTGGCGGAGGCCGGGGGCGATGTCGCCCTTGGGCGGGCGGATTTCGTGCTCGTAGTAGTCGCCGTTGAAGAGACTGGCGTCGAGCCAGGCCGAGCCGCGGTCGAACAGGTCGCGGCAGCGGCGGGCGAAGAAGTCGTGGCCCAGGTGGCGGGCCATCTCCTCGGCGGCGCGGAGGGCGCCGAGGTACCAGATGCCCATCTGGGGGTTGGGGCCGTAGTACTCCACGTCCATGGTGTTGTGCTGGCAGCCTTCCATCACGCCGTCCTGATCGGCGTCCCATCCGCCGGGGATCCAGCAGAACTCGAGGGCTCGGCGGGCGTAGGGCCAGAGGGACTTGAGGAAGCCGTCGTCGCCGGAGAGCTGCCAGTCGCGATAGAGCTTGAGGAGGCAGCCCATCTGGCCGTCGGCGGCGGCGAGACTGAGGCGCGTCTCGCGGTCGAGGGGGAGGGCGACTCGGAAGTTCATCCCGCCGTCCTCGTGTGTGGCGGCGGCGAACTCCACCTCGCGCATCGAGCGGGCGAGGGAGCCGAAGAGGAAGGCGGTGGCCTGCTCGTAGTTCCACACGTGGGTGCACGAGCCCTGGCAGCAGCCGGCGCGGTCGGAGCAGCCTTCCCAGCCGTAGAGGCGGCCGTCCTCGGTGCGGAAGCAGGTCTGCGAGCGGAGGGTGGAGAGGTTGAAGAGCGCGGCTTCCTTGACGGCGGGCGGCAGGTCGGCGTCGGCGAAGGCGCGGACGAAGCGCAGGGTCTGCTTCTCCAACTCGGGCACCGCTCTGGCGGCGTGGTCGGCGGCGTCCCAGGCGTCGGCATACAGCGTGGCGTAGTGGTTGCCGATGCGGTTGGGGTTGTCGCAGCCGCAGGCATCGTCGCTGCACTCGACGGGCGACCAGGTCATGCGGTTGGGGAAGTGCCAGGCGAGGAAGAAGGTGAGGGTGCGGGTGCCGCGTGCGGGCACGACGGTGCGTGCGGCCACGGAGGCCATGGGCGCCTGCACGCCGCCGAGGGAGCGACGGCCGAGCTTGCCGTCGTCGCTGAAGTCGTCCCAGAAATCGAGCAACGAGTCGCCCCAGGAGAGGTCGGCCCAGGCGGTGCGGCAGGTGACGCCGGCCGTGGCGGTGGTGGCGAGGGCGAGGGAGCCCCACCGCTCGTCGGCGGGGTCCACGCCCTTGGTGGCGAGGAGCACGCCGCTGAGACCGGGGGAGCGGCTGGACTGAATGGTGTTGAGGTTCTTCTTCGCCTCGCCGCCGGAGCCATCGGTGCCGACGAAGTTCTGGAGCGAGCCGCAGACGGCGGCGCGGACGGTGCGGGCCGTCTTGTTGTGGAGCACGAAGCGGAGGACGGCCACGGGGAGGCTGCTGGCGTCGGGGTCGGCGGGCACGAGGGGATTGAAGGCTTCGAGGCGCACGTCGAGCGGCACGTCGGGGTCGCCGAGCGCCACTTGGCCGAAGGGATAGGCGGCGGCGAAGGAGCAGCGGCGGAAGCGGGGCAGGCCGTGGTTGGGCGCGGTGGCGCCGTGGCTGCCCTCGTAGGCTTCGGGGGGCAGGATGCCCTCGAGGCAGCGGGTGACGGCCTGGCCGCCGGCCGGCTTGGCCCACAGGGCGAAAAAGCTGTTGCTCGGCCCGAAGCCCTTGGCGGGACGGTTCACCACCTCCCAGTCGCGCAGGTTGCCGCGGCCGCCCAGGCTCACGGTGCCGGTGCCGATGCCGCCGAGGGGCAGGGCGATGCGAGCCAGGTGGTCTTGGTCGTAGTGACGGAGGACGGGCCAGTGCGGATTGAGCTTCGCGGTCACGGAGGGTCTCCTGGTGAGGGCGTTCCGAGGGAGAGGAGGAGTAGCCACGAAAGGACACGAAAGGCACGAAAGAGGAACGGGGGCGTTCCGGGGGAGTCTATCCCTTTGACGGGTGGCTGTCCATCGTGGAACGGGGTGAGCGGTGAGAATGGAGGGCTTCAGGCAGTATAGATAAGTACGGTAAAGGAACAGGCAGTAACTTGGCCTCGGGGCGAGTCTCCGAAGGAAGGCTATGCGCGCTCATGGCGGCGATGTTACCGGGCCGTTACACCGAATCCCGCACGGGCAACGTATAATGGCGCAGTGTGGCCGGGAACGCGCCCGCTGCGCTTGCGTCTATTCCCTTATCCTGTGATAATAAAACTTCACGCCGGAATCCCCTGCTCAAGGAGCCCGAGTATGTCTGATGCGGTGCAAGAGAACAGCGAGGCCGTGCAGGACCAGGACGTGCAGGAAGTGGAACGCTTCCGCGATGCCTGCGCGCAGCTTCGGGAGGAAATCCGCCACGTGATCGTGGGGCAGCAGGACGTGGTGGAAGAGGTGCTGCTGGCCATGTTCTCGCGGGGCCACTGCCTGCTCGAGGGCGTGCCCGGCCTGGCGAAGACGCTGCTCGTGCGCACCCTGGCGCGTGTGCTCCACCTGGATTTCCACCGCATCCAGTTCACGCCCGACCTCATGCCGAGTGACATCATCGGCACCGACATCCTGCGCGAGAACAAGGAAACGGGCGAGCGGTTCTTCGAGTTCGTCCACGGCCCGCTGTTTGCCAACATCGTGCTGGCCGACGAGATCAACCGCACGCCGCCCAAGACCCAGGCCGCACTGCTGGAGGCCATGCAGGAACACCGCGTGACGACCGGCGGCAAGGAATACTTCCTCCGCGAGCCCTTCCTCGTGCTCGCCACGCAGAACCCCATCGAGCAGGAAGGCACCTACCCCCTGCCCGAGGCCCAGCTCGACCGCTTCATGTTCCACATCCGCGTGGACTACCCCGGCTTCGAGGACGAGATCGAGGTCGTCCGCCGCACCACCACCCAGCGCGACGTGGAGGTGAAGCACATCCTCACGGGCGAGGACATCGTAAGGCTCCAGGACCTGGTGTACCGCATCCCCGTGCCCGAGCACGTGTATCGCTACGCCGTCACCCTGGTGCGCAAGACCCGCCGCGACGAGGCCGACACCCCCGACTACGTGCGCGAGTGGGTGGCCTGGGGCGCCGGCCCGCGTGCCTCGCAATACCTCGTGCTGGGCGCCAAGGCCCGCTCGATCCTCTACGGCCGCGGCTACGCCAGCGTGGAGGACGTGAAGGCCGTGGCCGGCCCCGTGCTGCGCCACCGCATCCTGCTCAACTTCAACGCCGAGGCCGCGGGCGTGACGTCCGAGCACGTCATCGCCCGGCTCATGGACGAAATGCCCGTCATCGAGCCGGCCGCGTGACGCCTCGCGCGCCACACGCGTCCTGAGGAGCTGTCGTGCCCCCACGCAAAGAACGCACGATCGACCGCCGCACCGTCGGCAAGATCAGCCGGCTCCAGCTCCGCGCCCGCTCCGCCGTCGAAGGCTACTACACCGGCATCCACAAGAGCCCCTACCACGGCTTCAACGTCGAGTTTGCCGAATACCGCGAATACTCCCCCGGCGACGACCTGCGCTACCTCGACTGGCGCGTCCTCGCCAAGACCAACCACATGTTCATCAAGCAGTTCGAGGCCGAGACCAACCTGAGCTGCTACATCCTGCTCGACGCCAGCGGGTCCATGGACTTCTCGACGGCCGGCGAGACGCGGCTGGACTATGCCTGCGGCCTCGCGGCGTCGCTCTCGCTGCTCATGCTCCGCCAGGGCGACCAAGCCGGGCTCGTGGTGTTCGACAACGCCGTCCGCAGCTTCATCCCCCCGCGGGGCAACGCACGCCACTTCGGCGCCATCGTGGATGCCCTCGAACGGGTGAAGCCCGGCAACGACACCCACATCGGCGCCGTGCTCCACGAGATCGCCGAGCGGGTGCGCCGCCGCAGCATGGTGATCGTCATCAGCGACTTCTTCGACGACGTGGACGCGCTGCTCAACGGGCTGCAACACTTCCGCCACCGCCGCCACGAGGTGATCGTCCTGCAACTGCTCGACGACGCCGAGGTCGACTTCCCCTACGACCGCATCACCCTCTTCGAGGGCATGGAGCGCGGCGAGGAGGTGGTGGTGGACCCCCGCATCGTGGCCGAGGGCTACCGCGCGCGGCTCCGCCAACACCTCGAATCACTGCGGCGGGGCTGCACCGAGAAGAACATCGACTACGAGCGGATGCAGCTCTCCGAGCCGTTCGACAAGGCCCTGACCGCCTACCTGGGGCGGCGCAGATAACCGCAGGCTGCCGATGCACCGATACTTCCTCCATCCCGAATATCTCTGGCTCGCGCCGCTCGTGGCGCTGCCCATCATCATCCACCTGCTGAACCGCATCCGGTATCGGCGGGTGCGCTGGGCGGCCATCGAGTTTCTGCTCACCACCGAGCGGCGGGCCGTGCGGCGGGCCCGGCTGCAGCAGCTTCTGCTGATGGCGCTGCGCATGCTGCTGCTGGCGGCGGCGCTGGGCGCCCTGCTTCAGCCGCGGTTCCGCGGCACGTTGGCCACGCTGCTGGGCGGCAGCCGGCAGGTGGCCGTGCTGCTCGACGCATCGGCCAGCATGAGCGCCACGGGCGCCGGCGGCTCGGCCTTCGAGCGCGGCAAGCGCGTGGCCGCCGAAACGCTCCGCGGCCTGCCCCGCGCCGCGCGCGCCACCAGCGGCGCCTTCGCCCGCAGCTACCGCTCGCCCTTCCGCCAGCCGCTCCAGGACCGCGACGCCGTCGTCTCCGTCCTCGAGGATGCCCGGCGCACCGGCGGACGCTGCGACGTGCCCCGCGCGCTCCGCGCCGCCGCCGAATCGCTCGAACGCGGCGGCGGCGGCGGCACGCTGTGGCTCCTCACCGACCTCCAGGCCAGCGGCTGGCGGGCCGACCAGCCCGGCGAGTGGGAGCAGGCCCGCGACGCCCTCGCGCGCGCCGGCAAGCCGCAGGTGGTGATCACCGACCTGAGCCCCCACGTGGAGAGCAACCTCTCGATTGCCGACGTGCGCGTCTCGCCCGCCGTGCTCGTGGCCGGCGACGCGCCGAAGCTCACCGCCACCGTCGAGCTGCGCGGCGCCGCCGACACGGGCGCCGTGGCCAACGTGGGGCTCTTCCTCGACGGCCGCCGCATCGACGCGCGCTCCCACGAGTTCCGCGAGCCCGGCAAGGCCGACGTGGTGTTCCGCCTGCCGCCGCTCAAGACGGGCGTCACCGCCGGACACCTGCAACTGAACACCGACGCGCTGCCGGCCGACGACCGCTTCCACTTCCTCCTCCGCACGGCGCCCGAGCTGCCCGTGCTGCTCGTGGACGGAGCGCCGTCGTCCACGTCGCTCGATGGCGCAGCCGACTTCGTGGCCATGGCCCTGCGTCCGCCCGAGGGCGGCCTGGCCGGCCGCTCCGTGCTCAGCACCAAGACGATCCGCGCCGGCGAGCTGAGCGGCACCGAGCTGGCCGGCCAGGTGGCCGTGGTGCTGGCCGACGTGCCGCGCCTCGAGCCCGAGGCCCTCGAACGGCTCCGCGGCTACGTGGAGGCCGGCGGCCTGCTCATCGTCTTCCCCGGCGCCCACACCGACGTGGCCGCGTGGCACGACGCCAAGCTGCCCGACCTGCCCATCAAGACGAGCGTGCTCGCCAGTGAGGGCAAGCGCATCAGGCTCGGCGCCGTGCAGCCCACGAGCCCCATCGTGGCCACGCTGCCAGCCGAGGGACTCGACCGCGTGCTCATCTCGCGCCTCTTCCGCTTCGACACGGCCGGGCGGCCCGCCGACGTGCTCATCCACACTGAGCAGGGCGACCCGTTCCTCGTGCGGCTCCAGGCCGGCAGGGGCAAGGTCTACGTGTTTGCCGTCTCGGCCCAGGCCGACTTCTCCACGCTGCCCTTCACGCCGCCATTCCTCCTCACGCTCCATCGCGCGATGGACAGCCACCTGGTGGAGGCCTCGGCACCGCTCGCACTGCCCGTCTTCTCCGAGCTCAAGCTCTCGCTCCCCCCGGGCACGCACCGGATGCTCACGCCCCACCCCGACCCCGACCTCCGGACCGTGCCGCTCATGCAGCCGCAGGGCGGTGATGTGGTGTTTGATGGTACGGACTTCCCCGGCATCTACCGCCTGGTGGCCGGCGACGCCGTGCCCGAGGGCCCCACCATGGCGCCGGCTGTAGCGGCACTCAACGTGCCGGCCGAAGAGTCTGAGCTGGAGCGCATCGAGCCCACCACCATCGCCGGCCTGCTGCCCGACGTCGCGGTGAGCTTCGTGCGCGCCGACGACGGGACTGCGTCCGGCACAAGTGCCACGCTGGCACAGAGCGGCGGGCAGGAGACGGCCACGTCGAGCTTCCCGCTGGCCGCGCTCGCCCTGGCCTTCCTGGTGGGCGAGGTGCTCCTGGGCTGGTCCATCGGCCGCGGGGGGAGCAGGGGCCTCACGCAGAGTCGCCAAGACGCCAAGCAAGAGGGGGGCACCTAGGCTAGTGGACACGACGAAGCTCATCTTCGACTGCCCTCTGCCGCCGTGGCTGGTCGGCGTGGCGGCGGCCCTGGTGCTCGCCGTGGTCGTCGTGTTTGTCCGCCGCGACGCGGGGCACCTGCGCGCGCTTGTCCGCCGCACCATCCTGGGCTTGGCCATCGTGGCCACCCTCCTGCTCGTGGGCCTGCTGGTGAGCCCCAAGCTCATCCGCACGTGGCTCGACCCCCACAAGCCGCTGTGCAGCATCCTGGTGGACGGCTCGCGCAGCATGGCCGAGCCCGACACCTACCGCGACGACGTGGCCCACTGGATCGTCGAGAAGCAGACGGGTGAAGTCGCGCGTGTACGGGGCACGAATGTGCCTGCGCCGGCCCCGCAGAAGCTCACCCGGGACGAGCTGGTGCGCCTGCTGCTCAAGCCGGGGCCGCAGAGCGCGATCGCCGGCCTCGCCGAGAGCTTCGACCTCACCGGCTGGCGCTTCGCCGCCGAGACGGTGGCGCTCTCCTTCGGCGCCGACGCACCGTCGTTTGCCATCGATCCCGAGGGCTACGCCACCGCGCTCGGCGAGGCACTCGACCAGGCCCGCCGCCCCGTGGGCGATGCCCGGCCGCGAGCCATCGTGCTGGTGAGTGACGGCGCCTGGAACGCCGGCCGCGACCCGTCCGAGATCGCCCGCATGCTCGGCGGCCTTGGCGTGCCCGTCTTCGTCGTGGGCATCGGCAACCCCAGCCCGCCGCGCGACGCCGCCGTGGCCGCGCTCCGCGGCCCCGAGAGCGCGCACCTGGGCGACGAGGTGCTGCTGTCGGCCGACGTGGCCGCCACGGGCATGGGCGCCGCCCGCCTGCCGGTGCGCCTCGTGAGCGGCGGCGAGGTGGTGGCCGAGAAGTTCGCCGTCGTCCTCCCCACGGGCCAGCCGGTGAAGGTGGAGTTCTCCTTCGTGCCCGATTCGCCGGGCCGCCGCACGTTCCGCGTGGTGGTGCCCAAGCAGGCGGGCGAGGAAAACGAGAGCAACAACGCCGCCAGCGTGGCCATCGACGTGACCGAGCGCAAGATCCGCGCCCTGCTGGTGGACGGCAAGCCGCGATGGGAGTTCCGCTTCCTCCGCAACGTGTGCGAGCGCGACCCCGCCGTGGAACTCACCACCTACCTGCTGCGCGATGACATTAAGAAAGGGGCGCTCCACGCGCCCACCGCCGGGCCGGGCTACCTCAAGGCGCTGCCCGTCGAGGCGAAGGACCTGCTGGAGTACGACCTGGTGATCCTGGGCGACGTGCCGCGCGAGGGCCTGCCCGACAAGTTCCTCGAGCTGCTGGCCGCGCGCGTCAAGGAGCACGGCGGGGCGCTCGTGGTGGTGGCGGGCCGGCGGCGCGCGTACCGCGGCCTGGTGGGCACGCCCGTGGCCGACGTGCTGCCGGTGGTGCTCGGGGGCGGGGCCGAGCTGGCGGGCCGCGGCGGGGCGCCCTTCGGCATCGAGGTGACCCAGGAGGGCGCGAGCCACCTGGTGACCCGCCTCGCCTCGGACATCGAGGAGAACGAAACCCTGTGGTCGAGCCTGCCCAAGGTGCGGTGGTCGGCCGACGTGGGCGGCCTGGCCCGTGGCGCCACGGCGCTGCTCGTGCATCCCTACCGGCTGGCCGGAGCCACCAAGCTGCCGCTCCTGGCCATCCAGCGCGTGGGCACGGGCAAGGTGATGTGGCTGGGCATCGAGGGCACGTGGCGGTGGCGCAAGGAAGTGGGCGACAAGTACCACTACCGCTTCTGGGCGCAGGCCATGCGGTGGCTCATCAAGAAGCAGTTTTCCTCATCCCAAGGCGACCCGCGGGCGCGTCTGTCGCTCGACCGCGCGAAGTGCGAGCTCGGCGAGTCGGTCGAGATCGAGGCCTACTGCCTCGGCCCCGGCGGCTTCCCGCTCGAAAACGCCCGCGTGTGGGTGCGCATCGAGCGCGCGGGCGGCCAGTCGCGCCGCCTGGCGATGGAGGCCAAGAAGGGCGGCTGGGGCATCTACCGGGCGCTCTTCAAGCCCACCCAACCCGGCACCCACACCGTGCGGCCCATCGTGAGCGTATACGGCGGCGAGCCGCTCGACAGCGTGGCCACCTTCACCGCCGTGCGCCCCGACCTCGAAAAGAAGTTTCTCGCGCAGGACGTAAACACCCTCTCGGCTATTGCACAAGCGAGCGGGGGGAAGTATCTTAGAGTAGAGGAGAGCGACCAGCTGCCGTCGTTGCTGGCGGCCAAGATCGAGCGGCGCGTGCTCAAGGCCGAGGTCTCTCCCTGCCGTCACTGGCTCTACTACACGGCGCTCGCCCTGGTGCTGGGCGCCGCGTGGCTCATCCGCAAGAGGAGTGGGCTCGCATGAGTGCTCCACGAAAGCCCCGTCTGCCTCGCGTGCTGCGCGACGCGATCGACCGCTATCGCCGTCGCTGGCGCGCCGTCCACGCGGAAACCGGCCTGTTCGCCACCTTCGTCGTCCTGGCGGCCACGGTGGGCGCCGCGGTGGCCGCGGACCGGCTGCTGCGCCTGTCGCCCACGCTGCGCGCGATCGCGCTCGGCGTCATCGCCGTGGCGGCGGTGGTGTGCCTCGTGCGGTGGGTGCTGTGGCCCGCGCTCCGGCGCATGGGCGACCGCGACGCGGCCGCGCGCCTGGGCCACCACTATCCCAAGGTGGAAGAAGACCTGGTGAGCGCCGTGGAGCTCAGCGCCGACGAGGCCGAGGAGCAGGGCATCTCCGTGGGCCTCATCCGCTCGGCCCTCCACAAGATCGCCGGCCGCGCCCAGGGGGTGGACTACCGCCGCGCCGTGTCCCTGCGACCCCTGCTCAAGGCGGGCGGCGTGCTGCTCGTCATCGCCGGCGTCCTCGCGGGCGCCTACCTGCTGCGCCCCGAAGCCATCCGCAACGCGCTCCTGCGCCTGGTGAGCCCCAGCGAGGAGTTCTTCTCCTACACCAAGCTTCAGGTGGCGCCGGGCGACCGCGTGGTGCGCATCGGCGACGAGGTGGAGATCGTGGCCACCACCACGGGCCGCAAGGCCGAGGTGGCCCGCCTCTACGGCCGCAAGAACGACGCTAAGGAAGCCGCCGACCGCGTGTTCGTGCGCCTCGAATGCCACGACGGCGTGGCACGCTGGCCGAGCGGCCCGCTGTTCAAGAGCCTTCAGTATCGCGTGTCGGCCGGCGACGCCATCTCCGCCTGGCACCACGTGCGCGTCGTGCCGCCTCCCTCTCTCACCGGCAAGGGCGCCGTGCTCCGCGCGCCCGACTACGCCGGCGGCCGCATCACCACGATCGACAAGCTCGAGGGGCAGCTCCAGGTGGTGGGCGGCACCCAGGTGACCCTCCGGGCCACGCCCGCCACGCGCGGCGCCGACCCCGAGTTTCGCTGCACCGGCGAGCTGCGTGCCGGCGACCGGGTGTGGCCCCTCGCCGCCGACGAGGTGGGCGTGCTCGTGTCTCAGCCCTTCGTGCCTGAGGCCACGGGCGAGTACATCATCGCGCTCACCGACGGCTTCGGCCTGAGCAACCGCACGCCCGAGGGCCTGTTGTCTATAAAAGTCACGCCCGACCGCGTGCCCGTGGTGAGCATCAGCAAGCCCGGCCGCGACCTGCTGGTGCTCGCGGCCGAGTCGGTGCCCGTCGTCGTCGAGGCCCACGATGAGTTCGGCCTCCGCGACGTGGTGATCCGCTACCGCGTGACGAAGAACAAGGAAGGCGGCGGCACGCCCGGCCGCTGGCAGGAGATCGCCCTCAGCCCCGGTGGCCCCGACGTGGCCGACGTGACCGAGGAGACCCAGCTCAACGTCGAAGACCTCGGCCTCGCCGCAGGCGACATGCTCGAATACAGCGCCCGAGCCAGCGACTACGCCGACGAGGCCATCCTCCGCCGCGGCTACTCGCCCGCCTACCGCATCACCGTGCTCAGCGACATGGAGCACCTGGAGCACATGCTCGGCAAGCTCAAGGACGTGCAGCTCGAGCTGCGCCGCCGCGCCGCCGTGCAGAAGGCGCAGGCAGGCCGCGCCGGCAGCCTCGCCGACAAGGCCGGCGACGCCGAGGCCAAGGAAGGCGCCCGCGAAGCCCAGCAGCGCGAACTCGAGGAAACGCGCGCCACCGAACACCTCGCCCGCAAGCTCGAACGCCTCGTGCCCGAGCTCGCCCGCAACCCCTCCACGCCCACCGACATGCTCTCGCAGATGGAGCGCCTCGGCCGCGGCATCCGCTCCGTGGCACGCGACCCCATGACGAAGGCCGCCGACGAGTTCGCCCGCGCCGCCGAGGGCAAAGGCCAGCAAGGCGAGGGCCAGAAGGGCGAAGGGCAGAAGGGCGAGGGCCAGCAAGGACAGCCGCAGCAAGGGCAGCAAGGCCAGCAGGGGCAGCGATCCCCGCTCCGCATGGCCCAGGAAATGACCAACGAGGCCTCGCGCCGCCTCGAACAGCTCGCCCAGCTCGCCGAGCGCATGCAGCGGCGCACCATCCTCGAGAAGCTCGCCGACGAGGCCGAGGCCCTGGCCGCCCGCCAGCGCGAGATCAAGGACAACCTGGTGCCTCTTGCCGTCGAGACCGCCGGCAGCGACGCGAAGGAACTCACCAAGGAGCAGAAGCAGGGCCTGGCGCGCATCGCCACCTTCCAGCGCTCCATCCGCGACGGCGTCGACGCCCTGGCCGAGGGCATCGAGAAAGCCGCCGCCACCCTGGCCTTCACCAACGCCAACGACGCGGCCACCGCCGAACAGGCAGGCGACAAGCTCGACGACGACAAGGTGGCCGACCGGGTCGCCGAGATCACCCAGCGCCTCGAAGACAACGTCCTCTTCTCGCAGCTCCCCGTGCAGGAAGGCGTCGCCCAGTCGCTCCAGGACGTGGCCCAGATTCTCCGCAAGGGCATCGGCGCCGAGGAGATGGACGCCATCGCCAAGGAGCTCGACGAGTTCATCCGCCGCCAGAAGGCCATCAACGGCGCCATCGATTCGGCCATCAAGGCCACCGAGAAGGCCAGTGTACGCCCTGCGCAGCAGCCCGCCGAGCTCGGCAGCGACCAGGCCGGCCTCCAGCGCGACGTAAGCGAGCAGGCCAGCGCTCTCCACTGGCTCGCCCGCGAGATCGAGCTCTTCCGCTCCGAGACGGCCGACAAGCTCGACGCCGCCGCCACCGAGATGGGCCTCGGCACGGCCGACCTCTACGCCAAGGCCTTGCCCGAGGGCCTCGAACACGGCAAGAAAGCCCTCGCCCTGCTCGAGGACGCGCGAGAGAAGTTCGACGCCGAGCGCCAGCAGATGCAGCAGGCCGCCCTCACGGCCCAGATGATCCAGGCCATGCTGCTCTTCCAGCGGGTGTTCCTCGGCCAGAAGCGGGTGAACACCGGCACCGTGAAGGCCGACACGCTCCGCCTGCGCGACGACGAGCGCTTCGGCGACCGCGCCGTTGGCCTCTCCAAGAACCAGAGCAAGGTGCGGGTGGACGCCAAGAAGCTCCAAAAGCTCATCGCCCGCTTCCGCCAGGCCGCCGCCCTCGTGGGCAAGGCGGCCGACAAGATGACCGTGAGCCGCATCGCCCTCGGCGCCGGCGACACCGGCACCGACACGCGCCAGGTGCAGCGCATGATCCTCGCCCTGCTCGAGAAGCTCATCGGGCAGCCGGGGATGAGTGCCGCGGGGCTGGCCGGCATGCGGGGCCAGTCCATGATGCAGATGATGGGCGGCTCGTCCGGCGGCTTCGCCGGCGGCACCAACAGCCCCCTCATGCCCGCTACCCTGGGCGAGGCCAAGGACGAGACCTGGCGCAAGATCCGCTCGCGCTTCGACGAGCAGCTCGGCGCCGCATTCGAAGGCCGCGTGCCCGCCAAGTATCGCGGCCTGCTCAACGCCTACTTCGACCGCCTTCGCAAGGAGCCGGTGCGCTGACCCGCCCCGAAAGGGCCACGCTCGTGATCACGCGACACATCATCCCGGCGCTCCTCTCGGCCCTGCTGGCCATGGGCGCCGCGGGCAGCGCCCGTGCGGCCGCCGAAACCAAGGTGACCCCCGAGATCGAGCGCGCCGTCACCCGCGGCCTCGACTACCTGGCCCGCACCCAGAAGCCCGATGGCTCGTGGGAAGGCTCGTATGGCAACGTGAGCGGCGTGGTGGGCCTCGCCATGCTCGCGTTCCTCGCCCACGGCGAGCAGCCTGACGAGGGCAAGTATGGCCACGTGATCCGCCGCTGCGTGGACTACATCATCAAGAACCAGCAGTCCAACGGGCTCCTCGCCACCGGCAGCAGCCCCATGTACAGCCACGGCTTCGCCACGCTGGCCCTCGGCGAGGTGTATGGCATGATCGACGACCCCCGCGTGGGGCCGGCCCTTCAGAAGGCCACCGGTCTCACCGTCAGCTCGCAAAACGCCCTCGGCGGCTGGCGCTACAGCGTGGGCTCCAGCGACGCCGACACCACCGTGAGCGGCGCCCAGATGCTCGGCCTGCGCGCCGCCGCCAGTGCCGGCATCGAGGTGCCCATCTCCGCCATCCAGCGCGGCGTGAAGTACTACATGAGCTGCTTCTGCCCTGGCGGCGGCTTCGGCTACACCGGCCCCAGCGGCCCCAGCATGCCCCGCGCCGGCATCGGCCTGCTCGTGCTGAGCCTCTCCGGCGCCTACCGGGCGCCGCAGGCCAAAGCCACGGCTGACTTCATCCTCAATGGCGGCGGCACGAGCGGCTACAGCGGCTACTTCTACTACCAATGCTACTACTGCTCGCAGGCCATGTACCAGGCCGGCGGCAAATACTGGCGGCACTGGAATCAAACGATGACCCCGGCCCTCATCTCCCTGCAGCAGCCCGACGGCTCGTGGCCGAGCGGCGGCAGCGGCGGCGTGGTGTGCAACACCGCCTTCGCCCTGCTTTCGCTGGAGGTCAACTACAACCTGTTGCCCATCTACCAGCGCTGAGCGGCACCGAGAACGACCGCGACACACGCACCGCCCATCGAGGAGGCACCCAACCGATGAATGTCACCCACACCGCCCGCCGGCTCGTGCTGGTTGCTGCTTGCACCCTGGCTGCTCTCGCCCCGCTGGCTTCTCCAGCGGCTGAGGCCAAGAAAGAGGCCGCCGTGGCCGCCGAGAAGGCCAAGGCCGAGGCGGAGAAGAAAGCGGCCGAGGAGATGGCCAGAAAAGAGGCCGCACTGGCCGCGGAGAAAGCCAAAGCCGAGGAAGCCAAGCGGCGCGTGCTGCTTCAGGTGAGAGACGCCAAAGCCGCTCGCGCGGCGATTCGCATCGAGGCCGCGCCCGCCGGCCGCAAGATTTTCGTCCCGCAGCCCAAAGGCACCGGCGAAACGCTTGACGACTCGGCCAAGGACGGCAAGAAGCCCGAGGGCGACACGGTGACCACCATCCGTGGCGACCGCGTGGTCGGCAAAGTGATGTCCATCGACGCCGGCGGCAAGCTGCGCCTCACCGCGCCCCACTTCGAGGGCGAGGTGGTCGTCCTGGCCTCCGCGCTCGAGCGGGTGGACCTCCACGTCACGGAAAGCGCCTCGGGCGGCGACGAAGTGGCCCTCACCAACGGCGACCGCGTGCTCGGCGAGGTGGTGGGCATCACCCCCGAGCACGTCATCATCGAGAGCAAGGCCACCGGCCCCGTCAAGATCTCCCGCAAGGTGATCGAGACCATCGCCTTCGCCCAGGGCCGCACGATGCTGCTCGAGAGCCACTTCGCGAGCGGCCGCATGGCGCCCTGGACGGCGAAGGGCAGCGGCTGGTCGGTGAGCGGCGGCGCCCTCCAGTGCAGCTCGAGCGGCAGCCGGCAGACCATCCACGCCCCGTTCGAGCAGAGCGAAGCCGTCACCATGATAGCCCACGTGGAGGCCACCAGCGGGCGCTACCTCAACTGCGAGCTCATCCTCTTCGCCGAACGCGCCGATGGCTCCTACGGCCACAACAGCGTGGTCGCCCGCTTCTACAGCAGCCAGTTCTACCTCATGTACGCCCGCAACGGTGGCACCAATTCGGTGATCAACCGCTCGGTGAACACCGTGATGCGCAATGGCGTGGTGCGGCTGGCCTACGACCCGGCCACCTCGAAGGCCCGCGTGTGGATCGACTCGCGCGACCTCGGCGAATACACCATCCCACACAAGATCACCGCAGGCAAGTTCGTCATGTTCGGCTCGCGCTACCCGTGCCGCGTCACCCAGATGCGGGTGGTGCGGGGCATCGTGGGACCAACGAGCACCGACGAGAAGAGCGAGAACAAGACCCACATCATCCGCTTCGGCAACAAAGACCGCGTGGCCGCCGAAGAAGTGACGCTGGCCGACGCCAAGCTGCGGCTCAAGACGTCGTTCGGCGAGATCGCCTCGGATGTGGACAAGGTGCAGAGCATCGCCTTCCGCTCCACGGGCATCGAGAAGCCGCGCCGCCACAAGGGTGACGTGTACGTGGAGACCGCGGACAGTCGCTTCACACTCCAGTTCGAGAGCCTTTCGCCCGAGCACCTTGTCGGCAAGTCGGCCTACCTCGGCCAGGTGAAGATCCGCCGGAGCGCCCTCAAGCGGATTCGCTTCAACATCTACAAGTGAGCCCGCGCCCCGAGCCGGGCCAACCAGAAGAAGTCCGTTGCATGCGAGCCTCCTTCCTCGTGTTCTGCGCCGCTGTCGTGCTGGCTGCCGCCGGCACCGCGCGGGCGGCGGAGCCCCCAGGCGCCGCGTGTACCCTGGTGCTGGGCAACTCCGATCAGATGAGCGGCCGCCTGGCCGGCTTGGCCGAGGGCCGCCTGGCCTTCTACCCCGCCGTGGCACCCACCACCCGCATGGCCATCGACGTGGAGAAGGTCGAGCGCCTCATCCTGCGCGAGCCGCCGAAGGACGCCAAGCTCTCCACCGGCCATACCCGCCGTGCGCAGCACCTCACACTGCGCGACGGCTCCGTGCTCTACGGCTGCTTCGTGCGGCTCACCGCCAAGGCCGTGGAGTTCGACCTCGAAGGCACCGGCCCGCTCGCCTTCCCCCGCACGGTGGTCGACCGCCTGGCCGTGGGCGCCGGCGCACCCGCCGCACGCAGTGCCCCCACGCAGCACGTCGTGACCCTGAAGTCGGGCGCCCTGCTCGTGGGCGGCCTCGAGCAGGAGGAGGGGGGCGTGCTGGTGCTCGAGGGCGGCGCCGTGGAGGCCCGCTTCCGCTACGCCGCCGTGGCGGCCATCACCTTCCCCCATCCCGCGCCGTCTGCCTCCGCAAGCCCGGCCACCGAGGGCGTGGCCCTCGATGCCGAGGAGCCCGACGAAGACGCGGGCCTCCCCGCGACGCCTCCGCAGCCCGACGCGCCGCCTGCCGCGCTGCGCTCCATCGTGAGCACCTTGCGCGGCACGCGCCTCACCGGCAGCCAGCCGGCTATCGAGGGCACGCGGATGGCCATCACCCTGGCCGGCGGCCACCGCGTGCGGCTCCCCCTCGACCAGGTGCTCGACGTGGCGTTCACCCGCACGGGCAACGCCTCGCTGCGCCGCATCGTGCTCGTGTGGGGCGCCAACGCCGACCGCAGCGAGGAGCTTCCCCGCACGCTGGCCGTGCTCAAGGAGCAGCTCGGCGGCGGCTGGAGCGTGGTCGAGAATCTCAGCAGCACCTTCGACGGGGAGTTCCGCAGCGAGCTGGCGCGGGCCGGCGTGCTGCTCATCCCCGAGATGGAGGCCTGGGGCTCGGCCCATGGCGTCAACGACCTGGGCGCCCGGCTCAAGCCGCTGGCCGAGGGCTTCCTCCGCCGCGGCGGCAACATCGTGCTCCTGGGCATCACCAGCAGCCAGGTGAGCTTCCTGCGCGAGGCGGGCCTGCTCCAGGTGGCACAGAGCAACAGCAGCAGCGGCTCGGAAGTGAAGTTTACCCCTGACGGGCAGCGCATCGCCCGCGGCGTGGGCGACGCCTTCCGCACCACCAACTCCACCCAGTTCTATCGCATCGAGCCGGGCAGCGGCGCCGTGGCCCTCGCCGGCACCGACGCCAGCTCGCCCGTCATTGCCCGGCGCGTGGGCCTCGGCTGGGTGATCCTGATCGGCATGGACTACTACGAGGCTAACGAGCAGACCAAGAAGCTGCTCGCCAACGCCGTCACCTACCGCTGAGCCCCTTCGGGCGGGAATCCTCGGAGCCCCTATGAACCCTGTCGTACTATGTATGCCCCTGTTCCTGGCTGCCGCACCCCCGGTTGCCGCGCCCGTCGAGGGCGTGCCGTTGGGCAAGATCATCGCCGGCCTCGTGGACGACCTCGGCGCCGAGCGCTACGACGTGCGCGAGCGCGCCAGCATGGCCCTGCGCCGCGTCGGCCTGCCGGCCCTGGCCGCGCTCGAGAAGGCCGCCGAGAGCGACGACCCGGAGATCCGCGTGCGCGCCCGTCAGATCCTGGGCGACGTGCGGCTCGGCATCAGCCCCGACTGGCCCGCCGAGATCGCTCTCCTCGTGCGCCACTACGAGCGGCTCAACGACGGCGAGCGCCACCAAGCCCTCCAGCGCCTTACCGCTGCCGTCGGAGACAAGGCCGTGCCGTTCCTCGTCCTGCGACTCGGCAAGGGCAGCAGCCGTGAGGCCAACACCGCGCTCCAGCACCTCTACGGCCTGAACAAGGAGGCCGCGTGGAAGCAGGTCATCCGCCTCCTCCCCGAGCCCGAGACCGACGGCGAGACCCGCGCCCTCGCCTGGGCGCGCGCCCAGAGCGGCCAGGCCATCGAAGCCCTCGAACTCCTCGCGCGCAGCGAGATCAAGGACACCACACACAACAAGGCCATCGAGGCGGGCGTCGAGAAGATCAGGCTGCTGCTCGTGGCTCACGATGCCGACGGCCTCAAGCAGGCGGCCACGCTGGCCGAGCGATTCGCCCGCGTGGCGCCCACCGACGCGCGCTTCCTCTACCTGCGTGCCGAGGCCCTCGCGGCGCTCGACAAGGACGCCGCCGCGGCCCTCCGCAAGCAGGCCCTCGCGCTCAACCCCGACGCCGAAGCCCCCCACTACACGGCAGGCGAGATGCTCGGCAAGCTCGGGCGCCGGCGCCTGGCCGCCGCCGAGTGGCAGCGCATCCTCGACATCGACCCCAAGGACGGCGTCTACGACATCAACGCCTGCCTCCGCCTCAGCTCCATCCACGCCGCCACGGGCCGCTTCGAGAGCGCCGCGCAGTACCTGGAGAAAGCCTTCGAACTCTACACCAAGGCCAAGCAGGCCAGCGGCAGCGGCATGGGCATCGTGGGCGGCACCGTCGAGAGCATTCAGGTGGAGATCAGGCGCCTGCGCGAGAAGGCCGCCCGCACTCCTGCGCCGCCCGACGCCAAGCCGTCGCCCACCCCCGCCCCCAAGCCGGCGCGCTGACAGGCACCCGTCACCGCCGCGGAAAGACGCGGCGTGGGGACACACCGCCCACCAAGAGGCGTGGTTTCGCATTCCGGCTTTCGGGGGTCGGGGGCAAGAGAAGACCGCGTGAACGCGGGACTCCGAACGCGCGTGCTCTGGCCTTGCTGGGAGTCCCGCCTTCAGGCGGTCTGTGTGGGCGGGATGTCCCCATCCCGCCCCTTCGGGGGGCTTCCTGCTCAGTGCATCTCGGCTTCCACCCGGCCCAGGCCGTGGCGGTAGTAGTGGAAGTGTACGTTGGGGTGGTCGGCGAGGAGCGACATGGGGGTGGAGCTGTCGGGAATCTTCTTCGCGATCATGAGGGCGGTGAGGCGCTGGCCGAAGGGGTTGTCGTGCGCGCCGGCCTGCCAGATGGAGACCTTCTCGGCCTTCCACGTCTCCACGGGGCCCACGGTGGCGGCCTGGAGCGGCACGAGGGCCACCTGGCCGCCGCCGCTGGTGCGGGCGTTTTGGATGATGGTCATGGGGTGGAGGTCGGTGATGCGGGTCTTCAGCTTGCGGTATTCGGCGGGGGGCGGCGGGGCGTCCACGTAGTCGTCCTCGCGCTTGGGCGGGTCGTTGAAGGCCCAGTGCTTCACCTCGCCCTGGCCACCCTGCATCACCATGCAGCGGATCGGGTCGTAGCTGGCGCTGTAGGCGTCGAGGTCGCCCGTGGGGAAGTGGAGGTGTTCGTCGGGCATGCGGAGCTTGGGGTCGATGCGGTGGAAGCACAGTGCGAGGTCGGCCTTGGCGAAGGAGAGCGGGTGGTCGATGGGCACGGGCACGCCGTTCTCGACCCACTCGTCCATGCCCCAGAAGTGGCCGTCGCGGACGTCGAGCTGGAGGTCGTTCACCAGGCGGGCCACGAGGGGGAGCTGCTCGGTGGGGCCGATGGGGCCGCAGATGCCGGCGGGGGCGTCGGCGGTGGACTGCCGCCAGGCGTTGATGTAGTCGAGGGCTTCGGCGCAGTAGAACTCTTCGAGGGTGTCGTAGAGGTGCACCTGGAAGCCGGGGCGCGAGAGGGCGGCCAGGTCGTCGGCATCCTTGATGAGCGGCACGTCGTTCAGGATGGCTGGGTCGAGCGTGGTGTAGTCCCACCATCCGGGCGCCACTTTGCTGATCGGTCGTGCCATCGCTCTTTCTCCTTCAACACAAAAGTTTTCGCGGGGAGGGGGTGCGGGGG
>JADHXT010000252.1 GCA_016782825.1 Candidatus Brocadiia bacterium
GGGATTCTGCTCCGTGGAAGACAGAGCTACTGAGAATCGCGGTGCGATTCAGGAAGCGCCTTAAACAGCGGCGCTGGCCAGAGCAATCACTGGTCTGTGTCGAGAAGGATGTCTTCATAGCCTTCTACGTCATCCGCAAGCTTATCGAAGCGCGAAGCAAACTGTCGACCTCAACCACAAGCGACATGCTCGAACTGAAAGCGTACGTAGCCACAGGGAAGCCGATCACGTTATTGAACTGGCGCCGGCTCGATGAACTATACGACTTCTCGTGTCCACGTTCGCAGAGAAGAGACGTGCTTTTCGTCTGCAACCAAGTGATCCATAGCTACGTCTTTATGGTTGCGGCGAGCGAATCTGAAGCTTTCTCCGGCATCCTGTTTTCCTCTGACCGTGAGCGGAACAAGTGTCTCTATGAACTGTCAGCAACTCGCCTGATCCGCCTGTTGGAGAAAGTGGCTTCGGACTATCCATCCCAGGTTCAGATGGCCTTCGACGAGAGCTTGGGTGACTATTCGGTCCGCGCGGGGAACTCACTGTGTGAGGAAGCACGGGACTGTTCAGGGGCAGCGGAAAAGCCTGAAGGTGCGCCTCCGAAGCCCCGCAGGGGCGGGATGGTATAGCCCAGGGCAACGCCCTGGGAAAGGGCCGGCCCCATCCGTGGAGCCCTGCAAGGGCGAGATAGAAGGGATGCGGCAATGGCGCAATCTCTCGCCAACATTCTCGTGCACCTGATCTTCAGCACGAAAAACCGCCTTCCGTTGATCCGTCCCGAGGTCGAGCACGAGTTGCACGCCTACTTGGCCGCGGTGTGCCGTGAGATGGACTGCCCGGCTCTTGATGCCGGGGGAACGGAGGACCACGTGCACATCCTCCTCTCGCTCTCGCGCACGGTGACGCTGAGCAGCCTCGTCGAGGAGGTGAAGAAGCGCTCGTCGAAGTGGATCAAGACCAAGGGTGAGGCGTTCGCGGAGTTCGCGTGGCAGGCGGGGTATGGGGCGTTCTCGATCGGGCAGTCGGGTGTGGGCCGCGTCAAGCAGTACATCGCCAAACAGAAAGAACACCACCGCAAGGTATCGTTCCAGGACGAATTGCGGGCCTTCCTGCGACGGTATCAGGTGGAGTTCGACGAGAGGTACCTGTGGGACTGAGGGCGTTATTTCGCCCCTACAGGGCTGGGGGGTGGTTGTGTCTCATTCCCAGGGCGTTGCCCTGGGCTATCCCATGTCGCCCCTTTGGGGCTCCAGAACAAGGAGAGCCAGCGTGATCATCAGGCGTCTGTTTGCATCTGTCATTGTGTGGGGGACGGCGATGGCCGCAGTTGCGGGCGGCCTCGATGACCTGAAGAGCCTCTACAAGGCACGGGAGTTTGCGGGCAAGGATGGCGGCAAGCTGCTGGTTCGGCTGATGCCGCCCAAGGACTACGACGCGAAGCAGAAGTATCCCCTGGTGCTGGTGCTCCACGGGGCCGGGGGCCGCGGCGATGACAACTGGGGGCAGGTCCGCGACCAGTCGCTGCCGTTCCAGCAGCTCGCCAGCGACGAGATGCGCGCCAAGCACCCGTGCTTCGTGGTGGCGCCGCAGTGTCCCGGCGGCAAGCAGTGGGTGAACTGGCCCTGGGGCAAGGGGTCGTACTCGCAGGACAAGGTGGCCGTCTCGCCCGAGCTGAAGCGGACGGTCGAGCTGCTGGACGCGCTGGCGAAGGAGTTCCGCATCGACGCGGACCGCGTGGTTGTGACGGGGCTGTCCATGGGCGGCTACGGCTGCTGGGACATCATCCTTCGGGAGCCGAAGCGGTTTGCCGCGGCAGTGCCCATCTGCGGAGCGGGCGATCCGTCGCGGGCGGCGACGGTGCAGCACGTGGCGGTGTGGGCCTTCCACGGCGACAAGGATGGCGTGGTGCCGGTGCGCGGCTCGCGCGAGATGGTGGCCGCGCTCAAGGCGGCCGGCGCGGAGCCGAAGTATGGGGAGTTCCCCGGCGTGGGCCACTTTGCATGGATACCCGCTTACAAGACGCCGGGCCTGTGGGACTGGGTGTTCGGCCAGCGGCGCACTCCGGCTTCTTGACAATCCGGCCGGCCCCGCGTATGATCCCTGGGCGGAGAGCATCCTCCGCAGATCAGAGGAGATGGCGGAGTGGCTGCGCAGCTTGATGAAGTGATCGCGATGGCAGAAGAGGCGGTCCGCATTCTCAAGAGGCATGCCGACGTGCTGGCGGCCTACGTCTTCGGGTCGCACGTCGATGGCGCGCCGCACGAGGACAGCGATCTCGATCTCGCCGTGTTCGCCGAGGGCGTCGAGGAACTCGACTTGGTGCAGCTTGCGCGGCTCGACCGGCGGGTACATCAGGAGGTGGGCAACGCCGTGGAGGTGCACTACTTCCCCGCCAGCGCAGCCACGCACAGCGAGCCAGCGAGCTTTGCGACCTACGTGAAGAAGCATGGGGTGAAGCTGGCCGTGTGAGTGCCGCGGTGCAGGAACGCCGCGCCCCCGTCGGCGCCGCGCCGGGCAAGCAAGTGAAGACGCCCGCCCCTCGCGAGGAGGAGCGGGCGCTTCTCTTCGGGCCGAAGTGTGGCTGAGAGGATCAGCCGGCTTCGACAAATCCGCGCACCAGGGCCGGCTCGGACTCCTCGACGTGATGCGGAGCCCTGAGCAGGAAGGTGGCACCGGCGGCAACGACGAGCAGGCCCGCCGAGCAGTAGTAGGCGAAGGTGAAGCTCTGGGTGGACTGGCGCACGAAACTGGCGACGAGCGCGAGCACAAAGCCGCCCACGCCCCAGGCCGTGAAGACCAGGCCGTAGTTCACCCCGAAGTTCTTGACGCCGTAGTAGTCCTTCGTGGCGGACGGGAAGAGCGACAGGTTGGCGCCGTAGTTTGCGCCGACGAACGCCGACATGAGCGTCAGCACCGCCGTGTTGGCCAGAACCGTGCCCTGTGTGGCCATGGACATGAGGAAAATGAGAACGGCCTGCATGACGAAGCAGATGCACATGGTGGCTTGGCGGCCGATCCGGTCGGACACGATGCCGGCGATGATGCGGCCGGCGCCGTTGCCGACGGCGAGCGCGGCGACAAGCACGAAGCCGAGCTCCACGCCCGCCTGCTTCTTCGCCATGTCCGCCAGGATGCCGATGATCATGAGGCCCGCGCCGGCGCCGCACGCATACATGAACCACAGCAGGTAGAACTGCCAAGTGGTGAGCATCTCGCCGGGGGTGAACTCCTCCTTCTTGACGAGCCCGCCGTTGTTCGCCGCCGGGGGGACCTCGCCCTCGGGCACGTAGCCGGCCGGCGGCGGCTTGAGGAGTTGCGCCAGGCCGACGACGATCGCCATGAAGCTGACGCCAAAGATGAGCACCGTCTTTTCGATGCCGATGGCCTTGATGAGAGCCGCGGCCAGGGGAGCGATGTAGACGCTAGCCAGGCCGACGCCGCTCACGACGATACCTGCGATCATGCCCGTCTTGGCCTTCGGGAACCACTTGATCGCCGGCGGCGTAGCGGACGCATAGCCGAAGCCGAAGCCGGCACCCGCCAGGACGCCGAAGCCGACGATGTAGCCGGCGAGCGACGTGGTCTGGCTGGCGAGAATCAGGCCCGCGCCGACCAGGATGCCGCCGATCGCGGCGGTGAGCCGAGGCCCCAGCTTGTCCTGCATGCGGCCCGCCGGCACCATGATGATGCAGAAGACGAGGCAGGAGACGGCGTAGGGCCACAGGGCGAGGTGCTGCCAGCCCCACTCGGCGGGGATGTTCTTCTTGAACACGCTCCAGGTGTAGAGGACGCCGAGGGCGAGGTTGATGCCCAGCCCGGCGAAGGTGACGCGCCAGCCGTGGTTTTCGACTGGCGCGCCTTGCGCATTCGCGTCGGTCATGAACTTCTCCGTTCTCTGACGATGCGTTACGGGGGATAGAGCGAGGGGACGGGCCGCTGGCTGGCGACCTGCCCCCTTGCCGATACGTGGTTGGGTTACAGTTCCTTGCTGCCTTCCACGAGCGAATCCACGATGCTCGGGTCGGCCAGCGTGCTGGTATCGCCGATCTGGTCGACGGCGTTCTCGGCGATCTTGCGCAGGATGCGGCGCATGATCTTGCCCGAGCGGGTCTTGGGCAGCGCGGGGGCGAACTGGAGCTTGTCCGGCGTGGCGATCGGGCCGATCTCCTTGCGGACGTGGGCGATGAGTTCCTTGCGCAGCTCGGGGGTCGGGTCCACGCCGTCGATGAGGGTGACGAAGGCGTAGAGTCCCTGGCCCTTGATGTCGTGGGGCATGGGAGCCACGGCGGCCTCGGCCACCTTGCTGTGGCTCACGAGGGCGCTCTCGACTTCGGCGGTGCCGATGCGGTGGCCGCTCACGTTCACCACGTCGTCGATCCGGCCCATGAGCCAGTAGTCGCCGTCGGCGTCGATGCGGCAGCCGTCGCCGGTGAAGTAGAGGTCGTTGTACATGGTGAAATAGGTGTCGATGAAGCGGTCGTGGTCGCCCCACATGGTGCGCATCATGCCCGGCCAGGGCTTCTTGATGCACAGCTTGCCGCCTTCGTTGCTGTCGCACGGCGAGCCATCGTCGCGGAGGACGACGGGCTCGATGCCGAAGAAGGGGCGGTTGGCGGAGCCGGGCTTGATGGTCATGGCGCCCGGGAGCGGGGTGATCATGAAGCCGCCAGTCTCGGTCTGCCACCAGGTGTCGACGATGGGGCACTTGGCCTTGCCGATGTGGTTGTAGTACCACATCCAGGCTTCGGGGTTGATGGGCTCGCCCACGGAGCCGAGGATCTTGAGGCTCGAGAGGTCGTACTGGGCCGGCCAGTCGTCGCCCTGACGGATGAGGGCGCGGATGGCGGTGGGGGCGGTGTAGAACTGGGTGACCTTGAACTTGTCGATCACGGCCCAGTAGCGGCCGGCGTCGGGGTAGAGCGGGGTGCTCTCGAACATGACGCTGGTGGCGCCGTTGGTGAGGGGGCCGTAGACGATGTAGCTGTGGCCGGTGACCCACCCGATGTCGGCCGCGCAGAAGTAAACGTCGTCTTCCTTGAGGTCGAAGGTGAGCTTGTGGGTGAGGGCGGTCCACACGAGGTAGCCGCCGGTGGTGTGGACGACGCCCTTGGGCTTGCCGGTGGAGCCGCTGGTGTAGAGGATGAAGAGCGGGTCTTCGGCGTCCATCGGCTCGGCTTCACACTCGGTGCTGGCGTCGGCCATGGCGTCGTCGTACCAGACATCGCGGCCGTCGGTCATGGGCACGTCGGCGTCGGAACGCTTGACCACGATGCACTTCTCGATGGTGGGCGTCTGGGCGAGGGCGTCGTCGGCGATCTTCTTGAGCGGCACGTCCTTGCCGGCGCGCTTGCTCACGTTGGCGGTGATGAGGATCTTGCAGTCGGAGTCGTTGATACGGTCGCGCAGGGCGTCGGCGCTGAAGCCGCCGAACACGATGTTGTGGATGGCGCCGATGCGGGCGCAGGCCATCATGACGACGGGCAGCTCGAGGACCATGCCCAGGTAGATGCATACCCGGTCGCCCTTCCGGACGCCCAGGCCCTTGAGGACGTTGGCGAACTTGCACACCTCGGCGTGCAGCTCTTTGTAGGTGATCTGCCTGTCTTCATCCGGCTCGTCGCCTTGCCAGATGAGCGCCACCTT
>JADHXT010000253.1 GCA_016782825.1 Candidatus Brocadiia bacterium
ATGAGTCAAAGGAATGAGGGCGAGGTTACTGCCCTCTGTGCGGAGGGCCTGACGGGCGACGACGCCTGTCCTGGACGCTCGGCTCTACAGCCTGTCTCTCATCTGGGATCCCGAGGGCCCTCCGCCACATGCGGGAAGTGCTCCGCAGGCGTGCAGCACGGAAGCTGTCGCCTCGGGGCCGGGTGGCGCATCGTCCCTCTGATCCGAGGGTGGCGACATGAGACAGCATCCCCTCCTGACCGCCTTGGCCACGGGCCTTCTCCTGGCAAGCGTGTCTCGACCCGTCTGGTGTGGGGCGACGCGGCTCGCGCTCAAGGACCGGGTGGCTTTGGGAAAAGCGGCGACGGCGCTGGTCGAGGTCTCCGCCCAGGGCAAGGCTCAGGGCACGGGCTCGGCCTTCTGCGTGCATCCAGCGGGCCTCTTTGTGACCAACAGGCACATGCTCAAGGGGCGACGCATGCACGCCCGCCCCAATTGCACCCACAAGCTGCCCGACGTCTCGGAGGCCACCCTCATCCTCTCCCCTGGCGAGAAGGGCGAGCGCGAGGTCAAGGCCCGTCTCATCCGGGACTCCGAGGAGGCCGATCTCGCGCTGCTGCAAGTCGAAGGCACGCATTCACCCTTCCCAGCTCTGGAACTCGGCACGGTGGAGGGCCTGGTCGAGACGGCCGAGGTGCTGGCCTTTGGGTTCCCTTTCGGGAAGGCGCTGGCCATCAACCGTGGCTCGTATCCCAGCATCAGTGTCAATGCGGGGCGGATCACCTCCCTGAGGAGAAAGGAAGGGGCCCTCGACCGAATCCAGGTCGACGCAGTGCTGAACCCAGGGAACTCCGGCGGGCCTGTCCTCGACACGCAGGGCAAGGTCATCGGCGTGGTCGTGTCGGGCGTCGTGGGCATGGGTGTGAACTTCGCAATCCCAGTCAGCAAGCTCCGTGAGTTCCTCCACCGTCCCGAGATCCTCCTCACCCCGCCCAAGCTGACGGAGGCCAATCAGCACCAGCCTGCCACGTTCGAGGCGAGGACCGTGTCGTTCCTTCCCCACAGAGAGCCGCTCTCTCTGCGACTCACGCTCCAGATGGGACCGGACGAGCCGCGCCATCACGACATGAAGGCCGTCGGGGGAGTCCATCGTGTGAACGTCGTGCCCATCCCTCCGCGGAAGGGGCCCCTCACCGTTCGGCTGACCGCCCGCTACGGTGACGACGCTGTCAGTGGCAGCGTGGTGGACAGGGGCTTCCGACTCGGCGATCAGCGGGTCCATCTGCGCAACGTGCTGCGTCTGCGCTTCGGGCCAGATGCAGAGGCCATGCTGAGCGGCGGGAGGACGGTGCGTGGGACCGTATCGGGCCTCGATGCGATCGAGGTCAGGCTCGGCGACGAATGCCACCGCCTGGAGCTCGACGGAGCGACGGCGGTCGAAGTGGAGCCGTCTGGGCAGCCACAAGGCGTGACCTGCACCATCGTTGCTCGGCGCGGGAACACGGAGGTGGCCCGACTGGCTCAGGTGGTCTATACCGAGGAGTCCCGAGCCGGCATCGGCCTCGTGGGCTACTACACGTTCAATGGGAACGCGAGGGACCACAGCGGCCAGGGGAATGACGCGACCATCCATGGAGCAACGTTGGCCACGGGCAGATTCGGGAAGCCGGACAGCGCATACAACTTCGATGGCCGCTCATACATCGAGACCCCGATCAAGATCGACCAGTCCTCGAGCGCGCCAGGCGCGACCCTGACGGTCTGGATCTACCGCACGTCGGCTCAGGACTCCTATGACTTCCCTATCGCCGGCGATGATGGCGGACATGACTGGGCCATCCGCCTGCTCAGGAGTGGGGAGTGCCACGTGTTCACAGGGGAGCAGACACGCTCGACCGGGCTCCGCGTCGACCTCAATCGGTGGCACTTCCTGGCCGCGGCCTTCATCCCCGGCAAGGGCGTCGAGTTCTACAAGGACGGCAAGAAGACGACTGTGAACTACATCGGGCACGATACCAACACGGCCAAGGTGTGGATTGGAGGCAACGCGTACTACCGGGCCCGCCGGCACCTGTTCCGCGGCAGGATCGATGACGTGCGCATCTACACGCGCGTGCTGAAGGAAGCCGAGATCCAGGCCCTCTACCACGAAGGGGGATGGCCACGAACGCCGCAGCGTTGAGCGCGGCACGATCGGGTCGCTGGAAGGGAGCGCTTCCACGCTCCCCCAACGGAGGGAACGGCACATGAGACAGTTGAGCGTTCTGACCAGCCTGGCCACTTGGCTGCTCCTGTCGGTCGCCTCGCGGCCCGCGTGGTGCGGAGAGAGGTCACTCTCCCTTCAACAGCGCGTCGTGCAGGGCAAGGCGGCGACCGCACTGCTCGAGGCGCCCGTCCAGGGCAAGCCCAAGGGCACAGGGTCGGCCTTCTGCGTGCACCCGGCGGGCCTGTTTGTAACCAACAAGCATCTGCTGGTCGGCAGGCGCATGCATGCGAAGCCCAACTGCAAGCACATGCTGCCCGATGTGTCGGAGGTCACGCTCATCCTCCGCTGCAACGAGGCAGATGAGCTGTCGGTGAAGGCGCGGGTGGCTCGCATCGCCGACGACTCCGACCTGGCCCTGCTGAAGGTCGAGGGCGAGCACAAGCCGTTCCCCGTCCTGCAACTGGGCTCCGACACCGGCCTCGTCGAGACCGCCGAGGTGATGGCCTTCGGCTTCCCGTTCGGGGAGACGCTGGCCGTCAGCAAAGGCTCCTACCCCAGCATCAGCGTCAACGCCGGACGCATCACGTCCCTGCGAAGGAAAGACGGCAAGCTCTCGCAGATTCAGACCGATGCGGTGATCAACCCGGGAAACGCGGGGGGGCCCCTCATCGACAACCACGGGAAGGTCATCGGTGTGGTAGTGTCGGGGATCACGGGCATGGGGGTGAACTTCGCAGTTCCCGTCAGCCAGCTCCGGCAGTTCCTGACCCGTCCCGAGATCCTGTTCACCCCCCCGGTCCTCAATCGGGACAACCAGCATGACCTGGCCGAGTTCCGGGCGCGGATCGTGTCGACGCTCTCCCCCAAGGAGACGCTGACCCTCAAGCTGACGCTCCACACGGGCAACGAGAAGCCGCGCCTCTACGACATGCGACTGAGCGGCGGGGTCCATCGCGTGACCGCCGTACCTATGCCACCGCGCAAAGGGCCTCTGCTCCTGCGGACCACGGCCACGTTCCCGGATGGCCTCGTGCGCGGCATCGTGGAGGACCAAGCGTTCCGTGTTGGCGAGAAGGAAACGAGGCTCAGCCGTGTTCGCAGCGTGGCGCTGAAGCCCGAGCCTGAGATCATGTCGACCGACGGTGACACCCTTCGAGGAGCGGTGTCGGGCCTGGATGTGGTGTCGATCACGGTGGGCGGTCGGCCCCATCGTCTGAAGCTGGCCAGCGCGACCAAGATCGAGGTGGAGCCGCCGAACGAGATCGACTCGGTCACCTGCACCATCACGGCCTGGAAGGGGAACACCGAGGTCGGTCGGCTCGTCCACCCGATCTACATCCGGGGCGTGCGGTCCAATCTCGGCCTCCTTGCCTTCTACCCGTTCAACGGCAACGCGGAAGACGCCAGCGGCAATGGCAATCATGCCACCGTCGATGGGCCAACACTGACAGCGGATAGGTTCGGCAACGAGAAAGGGGCATACAACTTCGGGGCCCGTGGCTCCATCGAAACCCCCCTGAACATTGACCACTCATCCAGCGGCCCCGGAGCGACAATGACAGCCTGGGTCCGTCCTACAGGGCCACCACAAAGCTCTGGGGGGCGGTACGTGGTCTCGTGCCACGGGTGGTCAATATTCGCAGCTCGTCAGTACTGGGGAGTCTGGACTGGCGCACAGAACCCCTACTTCAAGGAAACGAAGTTCGCTGTGGATCTGGATAGGTGGCAGTTCGTGGCTGCGGTCTTCATCCCGCGTGAGGAGATACTCTTCTACAAGAATGGTAGACAGTCGAAGATGAAGGGTATTGGACATAGGGCTGACCGTCGCAAGCTCTGGATTGGTGCGAATCCCCGCTACGGCAAGAGCAGCCATTTGTTTCGTGGCCAGATCGACGACGTCCGCATCTACCAGCGCGCGCTGAAGGAGGGGGAGATCCAGGCCCTCTATCGCGACGGGATGCGGAAGCGGACACCCCTCCCCACGCCAGAACCTGTCAAGCCCGACCGCTCCGAGAGCGTGATCAGAGGCGCGAAGGTCGTGGCCAGCAACCGCCTGGCGGCGGCGAGGATGAACCATGTGGCTGTGCGCCTGCGCAACGGCGCCGTGCTGGTCGCCGGTGGATACAACGGCCGCGACCTGACATCCTGCGAACTCTATGATCCGGCTAGCGGGCGCTGGCGACAGGTCGCGCCGTTGCGGCGCGCCAGGCGCCACCTCGTGGGCACCCTCCTGCCCGATGGCCGGGCGCTGATCGTCAACGGCACTCAAACGCCCTCCACGCTGGTCCGCTCTGCCGAGATCTACGATCCGAAGCGCAAGTCCTGGCAGGACACGGCGCCTCCCCCGTTCGGGGCTTCGCAGAGTCAACTTGTTGTGCTGCGCAATGGACGCGCCCTTCTGGCCGGCGGGTCGTTCTGGACCGGGAGGAAGAACGAGCAGCTGCGCGATGCCGCGGTCTACGACCCCGCGCGCGGGAACTGGACCCCCGTCGCGAAGATGCGGCGCGGGCGCTATTGGCATCGCATGGTCGCCCTCCCTGATGGGTCCGCCTTGGTCTTGGGTGGTGCATGCAGTGACGGCGCCACGAGGTCGGTGGAACGCTACGATCCCGCAAGGAACTCGTGGCGCGACGTGGCACCCATGAGCGCGGCGCAAATGCACGGCCATTCGGCCACCCTGCTGCCAGACGGAAGGGTGCTCGTGGTCGGTGGTCGATCGGCCGAGGCCTACGATCCGGCCACCGACCGGTGGACCGCCATGGCCAGCCCGCCGACACCGCGCTCGGGTCACACTGCGACGGTGGTCGGGTCGGACACTGTGGTCGTCATCGGTGGCTCAAAGGACCCTCAAGTCGCTCTCTTCAACACGAAGAAGAACACGTGGTCCGCTGGCCCCCGCCTGCTGCACTGGCGCCGCAACCACACGACGTCCAAACTGCCAGACGGCAGCCTCCTCGTTGCCGGGGGCTACTACATGGTCGGCCGCCGCAACTCCTATCCACCCCTTGCGGAACGCATCGTCCTCAAGCCGAGCCCCGGCCACTGACCATGAGATCCCTAACGGCTTCTCGAACAGGGTGATGACATGAGACAGCAGACCATTCTGAACAGCTTGGCCGCGGGGCTTCTCCTCGTGGTCGCCTCTCGGCCCGCGTGGAGCGGAGCGAAGCAGCTCACGCTCAGGGAGCGGGTCGCGCTCGGCAAGGCGGCCACGGCGCTGGTCGAGGCGACCCGAGACGGACGAGCACAAGGCACCGGCTCGGCCTTCTGCGTGCACGAGACGGGCCTGTTCGTCACCAACCGGCACGTGCTTCTCACGCGGCGCCCGCGTTCGACTCGTGACGACGTGCGGAAGATCCCCATCGTGAAAACGGTCACCCTCGTCCTTTCGCCGAACGAGAGGGGCCAGCAAGAGGTCGAGGCCCAAGTCCTTCGGGTCTCCGATG
>JADHXT010000254.1 GCA_016782825.1 Candidatus Brocadiia bacterium
GCGGCTCTTGGCCGTGGCGGACCTGCTTCCCGAGCGGAGGGCGGCGGCCGTTGAAAAATACGGTGTTGAGAAGCAACTGGCCGACATCAATGAGGCGATATCGGTCTGGGGCGTCGATGTGGTCTCCGTCTGCCTGCCCTCATGTCTTCACCGAGAGGCCTCGGAGGCCGCGATGCGGCTGGGGAAAGCGGCGTTCTGTGAGAAGCCGGTAGCGCTGACCGTCGAAGATGCCGAGTCGATGATCGCCTGCCGGGAGGAGACTGGAGCGACGCTCGGCATCGGATTCTGCAAGCGCCACCTTGAGCAGCTCGACACGCTCCGGGAGTTGGTGCAGAGCGGTTCCCTGGGCAGGCCGGTGCTATACAGATTCACGGGCGGGGCCGAGATTCGCTTCAAGCCCTGGATCATGGACCGCCGGGAGGGCGGCGGGCCGATCATCGACCTCTGCTGCCACTACTTCGACCAGTGGCGCTGGATCTTCGGCTCGGAGCCTGTGCGCGTGAAGGCATCGGGCATGACGTTCTCGACAGGGGCTGAGGAGTTGCCGGACGTTGAGCCGCAGGTCGACACGGTTACGCTGTCGGTCGAGTATGCGTCGGGCGATGTGGGCGCAATCGGCCTCTCGTGGGGGCTGCCGCGGGGGACATCCGCCCCGGGCCCCGAGCAGGTGCTCGGCCGGGATGGTGTTGTCACGGTGAAGGGCTTCAACACTCTGGTTGTGGCGCGGAAGGGTGGGGAGGAGGAGGTCCTGGGCGATTTCCCCGGTGACCTCTACGATCGCGAGATCGCGTCCTTCGCCGATGCCGTTCGGAACGGGACGGCGCCGGTGTCAAGCGCGGAGGACGGCCTCATAGCCCTGAAGGTCTCCCTCGCGGCGCTGGAGTCCATCGAGACGGGGCAGGCTGTTGAGGTCGCGTAGGGCTTGTTGGAGGGAACACGCGGCTTGCCGGCGCGTTGCCACTAATGGAGACCGTGGCGGCCACACAACTCGGGGCGACGAGGGCTAGCTTTGCGCAGATACGCGACCACCGCAGCACTCACCGCAGCACTCCTATCGTGGCTCGGCGTAGCCTCGGCGGAGAGGGTCCGCTGGGACTTCGAGGACGACTCGACTGAATGGGTCGCTTGCGATGTCGACCCGAACACCGCCTCCGTCTCCGTGACGACTGAGCAAGCCGCTCGTGGTGGCCGGTCCCTGGCCGTCACGGGCACATTCCCCGGTTCGGCCGGGACCTCGTACTTCCCCTGGCGTGACTGGCGTCCCTACGGCACCCTTCGGTTCCAGGTGCACGTCCCTGACGACGCTCCCGAGGACCTCGACGTCTACGTCTACCTGAAGGACAAGCAGTACCTCTGGTATCAGACGGCCCCCTTCCGCGCCCCCGACACCGGCGGGGCCGGCCTCGAGCTGAAGCGCGGACAGTGGAATGACGTGAAGGTGGACATCTCGCCGGACTCGCGCGTGTGGAGGCCGGGCGGGCACCTGAAGTCATGGCATCGGGCGCTCTACTACCCGCGAGAGTTCGGCATTCGGTTCTTCTCGGACTCCGAGTGGAGCGGAGCACTCCTGGTGGACGACGTCCGCCTCGTCGGGCTGCGTCCAGGCCAGAAGAAGGCATCCAGGTGGGACGGTGACGAGCCCGCACTGCACCTCCGACGCAACGCCGACGCGGTTCCCTGCTATGAGAAGCTGGAGCTGACCTTCTACCTGGACGGTGAGCCCGAGAACCCCTTCGACCCCGAAGTCATCGACGTGATGGGGCATTTCCGGGCCCCCTCGGGGGCGACGGTCGATGTGCCCGGGTTCTATTACCAGGACTTCGTGCGCATGCGCGACTCGATGAACAACGAGAAGGTCAGCCCCGTGGGCGAGCCGTGCTGGAAGATACGGTTCTCTCCCACGGAACCGGGCGAGCACGACTACTACGTGACGGTCAGAGAGGCTCGCGGGCAGCTTCGCTCTGCGACGGAGGTCTTCACAGCGAAGCCTGCCACCGACCCGCGCGGCCGGGTGCGGGTGAGCAAGACAGACCCCCGGTACTTCGAGTTCGAGAACGGCGAGTTCTTCTACCCTCAGGGCATCAACATGCGCGACGGGGGCGACCAGGCTGCGAAGCAGAAGGGCACCTACGAGTTCGACCGCTTCTTCCCCGTGTTCAGCGCGGCGGGGCTGCAGTTCGTCAGGACTTGGATGTGCGCATGGTGGGCGGGCATCGAGTGGACGGACAAGTACGACTCCCGCTATGACGGCCTGGGCCGGTACTCGATGCTCAATGCCTGGCGGCTCGACCATGCGGTGGAGCTTGCTGAGGCGAATGACCTGTTCATCGAGCTGACATTCAATTCCCACGGCCAGCTTCGGCGCGACAAGTTCGACGCCGAGTGGGAGTACAACCCCTACTCGGCGGCCAACGGCGGGCCGGTGGTGGTGCCGTCCGTGTTCTGGACCAACCCACAGGCGAAGGCGGCGTACCGGAACCGCTACCGGTACATTGCCGCCCGCTGGGGCCATTCCCAGCACATCATGTCGTGGGACCTGTGGAACGAGATCGATCTCGTGGACGCCTACGGGCAGCTTCAGCCCGATGTCGCCCAGTGGCACCGGGAGTTGACCGGGTATCTGCGTGACATCGACCCGCAGGACCACCTCATCACCACCCACTTCTGCCTGTTCTGGTCCTGGGACAATGGCAACTCGCTCTGGACGCTCCCCAACATCGACTACATCCAGGCCGATGCCTACTGGCCCGACAAGCACATCGCCGACAATATGAGTACGGGCTACGGGCTGCGCGCGGGCATCGAGAAGCCCTACATCGTCATCGAGTTCGGGCCGCAGACCGCGGGCATCGGTGGGCTCACCCCGGCCCAGGTCGAGTCGTTCTACCGCATTGGGCTCTGGGGCAGCGCGGTCATGCCGATGGCGACGCCGGCGCAGTTCTGGTACCACGACCGCTGGATGCGGTACAACTACGCAAGACACAACGCGGCTCTGGCCAAGTTCACCGCCGGGGAGGACCATCGCGGCAAGGGGTGGCAGTGGATTGACCACAACCCGAAGCAGAATCCCACGTACCCGCGGGTGGCGCCTGCCAACCTGTTCGTCCACGCAATGAAATCACCGAAGGCGACGTACTTCTACGCCTTCGATGTGGAGCGCATCAACGGCGGCGACGCAACACGGAAGCTGGCGCCGTATCAGGGCGCAGTCGCCTCCCTGCAGGGAATCCCCGACGGCGCATATGCCTGTGAGTTCTGGGAGCCGTACCTGGGTGAGGTCATCGCCAATGCAGACGTCACCGTGGCGGACGGCGTCGCCAATGTCGCGCTGCCCGACTTCACGCAAGACGTTGCCTGCAAGATGCGGCTGAAGGGGTAGAGGGGCGGGGCCGAGAATGCAATCTCGGCCTGCGCTTGCATTCCTCACGCGCTTTCCCGTATGATTCGGACTCGCCACCCATGTGAGAGGGGGCCGGTCTTCCGTGCCTCGGATATTCTTCCTCGACGTTACGAACCGCGACGGCGACCAGACGGCGCGCATCGGCCTCGCGAAGCTGCAGAAAACCGTGGTGAATCTGCTACTGGGAGAGCTGGGCATCCACCAGTCCGAGTACGGCTTCCCCTTCAGCTTCCATGAAGTCCCGTACCTGAACGCCAACCTCGCGCTCCAAGAACGCGGGGCGATCCGCAACATCATCCTGGAGGGCTGGTGCCGAGCCATTGTGGGCGATGTCGAGGCGGCGCTCCGGGACACGAAGGCCCGGCACTTCAACCTCAGCATCTCCACCTCGGACCAGATGATCCAGAACAAGTTCCGGGGTCGTTATTCGCGCAGCGACATCACGCGCATGATGACCGATGCCGTGGACGCCGCGAAGCAAGGCGGCGCGCTGACGGTTGGGGTGAATGCCGAGGACGCCTCGCGAACGGAGATGGAGTACCTGGTGGAGTTCGCAGGCGCCGCGAAGACGGCGGGGGCGGACCGCGTGCGGTACTGCGATACGCTGGGCTGTGACGACCCCTTCAGCATGTATGACCGCATGAACCGCCTGGCCAAGGCGGCGGGCCTCCCGCTGGAGGTCCACTGCCACAACGACTTGGGCATGGGCGTGGCGACGTCTATAGGCGGGGCGCTGGGGACCATCGATGCGGGCTATGACGCCTACATAAACACTACGGTCAACGGGGTGGGGGAGAGGTCGGGCAATGCGGACTTGCTGTCATGTATTCTGGCCCTTCGCCACTCGCCCTCATGCCGCGGCCGTGAGCTGCTGAGCCCGCGCATAGACCTGGCCAAGGCGTGGCGGCTGGCGACGTATACGGCCAACGCCTTCCGTGTGCCGATCCCGCTGAACCAGGTGGGTGTCGGCGCCAATGCGTTTGCCCATGAATCGGGAATCCACGCAGATGGCGCGCTGAAGGATCGGCGCAACTACGAGCTCTACGACCTGGAGGAACTCGGGCGTGGGGACCCATCCTGTGAGCCGACCGGGCGTGAGATTCTCACGGGCACCCACGGGGGCGCCGCCGGTCTCGCGCACGTGCTACAGCAGGAGCTTGGGGTGGAGGACCCGCCGGAGGAGCGACTGCGGGAGACGCTTCAGCTCGTGCAGTTGGCGACGCTCTCGACCCAGGACACGCTCACAGCCGAAGAGCTGCGCATCATCTGGGAGCACCCGGACCTCGCCCGGGAGATTGTAGCCCTGCCAAGCCCCACCTAAAGAAGGGTCAGACCCCTTTTCACAATAAGTAACATAAGAATAGTCTCTAACGTGAAAAAGGGGTCTGACCCTTTTTCGCGCTGTAGAACGCCAGACTCGCCTCGCGCACGTCCTCGAACATCCGCAAGTCCCCGTCGAGCAAGCCGGCCATGAACTCCTGACATGCGGCGAGGCTTGGCCCTTCAGCGTCCTCCTCCGGCTCGACGCCGAGAGAGACCAGCTCGCCTGTGCCCGGGTCACGGTCGAAGGCCAGACGGTGCCCGCCGGCTCCATCGGCGACCGAGACACTGCGGACCTGTCGCGATGCGCCAAAGCCCCTTCCGTCGACAGCCATGAAGAGCATGAGCCCAACGCGCCCGAAGGCCTCCGCGTCGACGCCCATGTGGGGCGCCACCAGGATGCTGCGCGTCTGGAGGACGTCGTCCGCGTGCAGGCAGGCGGCGATACGTCCGCCCGACTCGTTGAGTTCGAGGAACCGGCCGACTGTGGGGCCCCAGAGGTAGCCGTAGATGGATGCGTGGCCGAACTCGTGGCAGAGGTAGCACTTCCCGCTATGGTCGGGGTCGCGGCCCGAGGCGCTGACGCTCCGGTCGTCGGGTGTGGTGACGACCTCCTCGCCCGGTGGCAGCATCCCCAGCAGGTCCGCGAGCAGCGTGCTCTTCCCGGCGCCGCCCGGCACGGCGCCTGTGAGCAGGGAGGCCCCGCGAGCGACGTGCCACATGGCGAAGCCGGCGGCTTCGGGGGTGATGGTGCCGGCCTCCATCAGGTCGGCGATGCTCAGTGTCCGACCGCCGCGCTGGTTCAGCATCTCGATCTCGCGGAGGTTGCCACGTTCGAGGGTGTCAGGCATTCGGTCCGATCTCCTGTGGATTGACGATGATCCTG
>JADHXT010000011.1 GCA_016782825.1 Candidatus Brocadiia bacterium
GCGACGCGGGGTAGGCCACGTCCACGGTGGCGATGCAGCCGTTCGAGAAGCACTCCTTGCTGAAGAGCATGGGCCGGCCGTCGGGGCTGACGGTGAGCTTGTGGGCGCCGATGGCCTGGCGGTAGGCCAGCGCGCAAAGCTGGGCGTAGCCGTCGCCGCCGGCCTTCGTGAGGTCGGCCATGAGCTCCTCGTCGAACTTCGTGCAACGCGCCACGAGCGCCTCGTAGTCCCTCGCGGCGGCGAGCAGCAGGTCGCCGGCGTCGGCGAGGGTGGCGTCGCCGCGGTCGCGCCGCCAGTAAGGGCGCAGGCGCTTGCCGAGGAAGGCGATGGACCACAGGTCGTCGTAGGCAAGCAGCAGGTGGCGCGCCACGGGCTGGGCGCCCACGGCGCCGAGGTCGAAGGCCACGGCGGCCACGGGCCAGTCGTCCTTGGCGGGGCGCGGCATGCGCAGGTCGTCGCGGTTGGGGAGCGCGCCCTTTTCGGCAAAGCCGAGGCGCGCGTTTTCGTGGCCGGTGAGCACGGTGCTGACGCCGCCGCCATCGGGCACGGCCACGTGCAGGTGGCCCCAGTCGATGCGCAGGTTGTCGCCGTCCTTGGCGAGGATGGGCTGGTCCTGCGAGCCCATGCGCAGCGCCTGGAGGCCGGGGAGCCGCACGCGGGACCACGTGACGGGCTGGTCGGGGCCGTTGACGACGAGTTCGGCGGAGTTGTCGTAGTAGAGCTGCACGGCGTGGTCGCGGCCGTCGGTGGCGCGGGCCTCCCAGGTGAGGTAGGTGACGGGACGGGCCAGCACGTCGAGGTCGTCGGGCAGCGCGGGGGTGGCGAAGGTGAGAGTGAGACGCACGCCGCCGGCCTCGAAGGCGTAGAGGGTGCGCGTGGGGAGCACCTGGAGGCCCACCTGCTTCATCGCCGGCAGGTCGCGCGGCTCGATGCCCATGAAGCGGTATGCCTTGCCGTCGATGCGGGCCATGCCGCACAGGGCGTGGATGGCGCCCGTCCAGTGGCGGGGCCAGCCCTGGTGCAACTCGTCGTGGAATGACCAGATGCTGAAGTAGGGGTCGTGGACGACGAGCGGCACGGCCGGCGGCCGCAGCACGATGCGGGCCGGCTCCGCCGCCAACGCCGCGAAACACAGGAGCAGCACGGGAGCGAAGACGGCGAGCAGGCGAAGAGACATGCGGTCCTCCAATCGAACGGGGGTCATCGGGGCGTGACGACGATGGCCTTCTTCGGGGTGGTGTAGCAGGCCACCTCGCAGGCACCGCAGCCGGTGCACGTGCTCGCGTCGATCGCGATGGACGATACATAGGTGTCTTCGTCGAACTTCGGCTCCACCGCGCCGTAGGGGCACGCCTGCACGCAGGCAGCGCAGTCCATGTCCTGGCTCAGCACGCAGAGCTCGGCGTCCACCCGTGCGATGCCCATGAACACCGTGGCCTTCTGCTCGGGCGCCACGGGGCGGATGGCGCCGCTGGGGCACACGTGGGTGCAGGCCGTGCAGTCGGCGACGCAGTGCTTGTGGTCGAAGCGGGCCACGGGCGTGAGGAAGCTGGCCACGCCGTGGTCGCCCACGTCGGGGTGCAGGATCTCCGACGGGCAGGCGCGCATGCAGTTGCCGCAGCGGATGCACAGGCCGGTGAAGCGCGCCTCGTCAACAGCCCCCGGCGGGCGGATGGCCGCCGCGCGCGCGCGCCGCACCAGCCCCGCGCCGCACACGGCGCCCATGCCCATGGCCAGCACGGAGCGTCGGGCGAGAGCGCGGCGGGTGGCCGACGGGGCCGCATCACGGCGCCACACCAGCCGCTTGAGCGCGGCCAGCAGATCCTGCGTGGCGCCAAGGGGACACAGCCGCGCGCACCACAGATTCGGCACCAGCAGCCCAAGCAGCAACACCACGGGAAGTCCCGCACCCACGAGCCACGCCACGCCGAAAGGCTCGCGCGCGGCGCCCACGAAGCCGGTGAAGAGCGCCAGCGGGTCGAGCCACAAGAAGAGCGGGTAGCCCACCAGCGCCGCGCCGAGCGTGAGCAGCGCGAGCCACTGGCCGATGGCCGGCAGCCGCGGCGTGTGGCGCCGGGCCGACGGACGCAGCCAGCCCACCACTTCGAGCAAGAGCCCCACGGGACAGGCATGGCGGCAGAACCACCGGGGGCGCAGGAACGCCAGCACCAGCACGGGCAGCGCCAGCAGCGCCACCCAACCGAGCGCCCGGGCCGCGATGACGGAACACACCGCCACGTAAGGGCTGGCTGCCGCGGGCACAACGGCCGTCCACGGCGCGGGGAGCACCGGCAGCACGAGCAGCGTGGCGATGGCGAGCGCACAACACCGCCCCACCGCCCGCAGCACGCGGCCCGTCCGCTTCGGTTGCGCAGCGGCGTCCGTCATGCGAGGTAGGCGCCTTGCTCTTTGAGGATTCTCTGCACCTTGGGCACCTCGACGGCGCGCGGCGGGCAGCCGTCCTTCGCGCTCACCGCGGCGGCCACGCCGGCCGCGTGGCCCGTGACGAAGCACGGCGGGATGATCCGCAGCAGGTCGGCCATGCGCAGCTCGCCCGAGATGCAGCGGCCGGCCGCCAACACGCCGTCCACCGAACGCGGCACCAAGCAGCCGTAGGGAATCTGCCACGCCCCCACCTTGTCGCGTCCCCACGGGCCGCCCACGCCGATGGCGTCGGGGAACTTTGTGCCCGCCTGCGAGTCCTTGTAGGTGAGCCGGCTCACGCCGGTGAGCAGGCGGGTGATACGCACGCCGAGCTGGGGCGCGGTCTCGAGCAGGTAGGCCCGCTCGTAGCCGGGGCTCTGGCGGACGCGCTCGACGCTGCGCCAGATGGCGCGGCGGTGGTTCATCTCCAGGCGGGAGAGGTCGCGCACGTCGAGCCCGTCGGCCTCGGGACCCTGCATATTCACCCAGTTGACGCCCTGGATGGGGGTGAGGCCGCCGAGGCCGCGGGGGGGCTTGGCGCCCTTGGCCTTGGCGCGGTCCACCTTGTCGAGATTGCCGATGCGGTGGACGAGTCCCGTGCGGAAGCGATGGTGCTCGAACTCCGCGCCGGCGGCAGCATAGATGTCGCCATCGCCGCTGGCATCGATGACCACCTTGGCCAGGATGGCCTGGCGGCCGCTCTTGCTTTCGAAGATGGCGCCCTTGGCGGTCTTGCCGTCCACGATGGCGTCCACGCACCACGAGTGGAGCAGCACGTCCACGCCGGCCTCGGCGACCATCTCCACCATCACGTATTTGAGCGCTTCGGCGTCCACCGTGGGCGACGCGCCGAGGCGGTGGTTCACGATGCCGCGGTGCACCTTGCCGAGCCGCTGCATCATCTCCTCGCCGATGCCGCGGGTCACCTGGATGAGCTTGCCGTCGGGGCCTTTGGCGTGCATGCCGATGACGATGAGCACCAGGCCGCCCGTCCACAGCCCGCCGAGGTGGCCGTAGCGCTCGACGAGCAGCACCTTGGCTCCCGTGCGGCGCGCAGCCAGAGCCGCGGCCACGCCGGCCGGGCCGCCGCCCACCACCAGCACGTCGGTCTCGGCAGCCACGCGCAGCGTCCGCTGCGGCTGCACCACCTTGCCATCCACCACCGACGCGGGGGAGTGCATGGAGCTGCTCACGACTTTGCCCGTGGCCGTGCGGGGCGCGGCGACTGGATCGTCGGCGCGTGCGGCGCGGCTGACACCGAGGCCGGCAATGACCCCCGAAGCACCCAGCAGGTTCAGCATATCCCGACGCGACACGTGGCGGCTCATCTCGGCTCCTCGTCGTTCTTCAGCGATGGATGGCATTCACCCCGGCACAGGCCCACTCGGCCCACGCTGCCACCATACCCCGTTCGCCCCCGCCGTTCAAGCCGATGAAGAGAGGAGCATCACGAATGACACGAATCGGCGAATCGCACGAATGAGGATGAGGCCGAGGGTGGCTGACGCCCGGTGCAGGCCACCCCGTCGGCACAGGGGCTTGTAGGCGGGGCGTCTCTGCCCCGCGTCTTCGCACTTCGGCGCCGGGTACGCTGCCGGGACGCAGGATGAAGTCGGGAAGTCGGGGGACGCCGCAATTGTGGCAGCGATCATGGAGGTGGCCATTGACTCTTCCGACCCCACGGTGTACTGTGTCCATCAGCCCGTGAGGCATAGGAGGGTGGAATCAAGTATGGTGTCCACAGACCCCGATGGACCGTCGGACCGAAGGTTCGGGGCGAGGGCCGATCCCCGCGCCCCAATGTGGGCAGTCAGTCTGTCCTACTCGTGAAAGGAGGTCGGCATGGAGACCTATCTGTGGTGTGCCGTGGGCATCATCATCAGCGTCGTGTTGCCGATCGTGTGGGAAGTCGTGTACCGGTACTTCCCGAAACCCACGCCGTCCGCAGAGCCGGCGGCGGCGCGAGCGGCCCTGGGAGCGTTCTGGCGCACGGTGAAGCCGTACGTCCTCCTGGGGATTGCCTCGCTTCTGACGGCCATCCTGGTCGTTGCCTTTCTCGGCGACACGCTCAAGGACTATCGAGCAGCATTGCTCGCCGGCTACGCGTGGGACTCGACTCTTCAGAAGCTCCGGCGGTGACCTGCGATGAGCACGCCTCCCACCACCTTCGAGATCCTCGACCGGCGCCTCGGGATCACCACTGTCTGGCAGAGGGGCGTTCGAGGGTCGGGTGTGACGGTGGCGGTCGTCGACACAGGCATCACGCCCGATTCCGACCTGGCCCCCTCGATCTGCTGTGAACGCGATTTCACAGGAGAAGGCAACCCACGAGACCGGCCCCACGAGAGGCGGCACGGCACGGAGATCGCCCGTCTGGTCCACCTCGTCGCCCCCGAGGCCGCGATCGCCAACTTCAAGGTCTTTCCACGGCGCGACACATGGGTGCCCTTCCGACAGCGGTCCGCCGTCCGGCGGTCCGTGGGCCAGGCTCTGGAGCACTGCTTGGCCGAGCATCCTCGTTATCGTGTGGTCAACCTAAGCCTGTCCCTGACGCGGGGCTGGTGGTTCTGGCGGTGCGCCCCCGGGCATCGTTGCGCGGTCTGCCGTGCGGTGAACCGCGCGGCAGAGGCGGGCACTGTCGTCGTCACGGCGGCGGGGAACTATGGCCCTCGGCCAAACACGATTGAGTGCCCCGGCCTGGCCGAGGGAGCGATCACGGTTGGGGCAACCTTGACCTCGGCCGAGACGGACTCCTGGCAGGGCGCCGGCAACCAGAGCGGCCCCTTCGGCACGTCCTTCAGCACCGCCTACGCCGCTGGCGGCGTCGCGCTGTTGCTCTCGGCGTACGCCGACGCGACGCCAGACGACGTGCGTGCTGCGTTGGCGGAGGCCGCTCGGCCCTTGCCCGGGCAGCCCCCCAATGCCCAGGGAGCGGGCCTGACCCACTTCGGCAGGGCCCTTGAGGCCCTCGAGGCACGGATGGGCCCCTCGGAGGCGCAGTTCAACTCCGTGCAGCGCCAGCTCTACTTCCTGGCGGGGAACGGCGACGCTCAGCGACCCGACAACGCCTTCGTCACCCAACCGCTTACCTTGGCGCTGGATTACGTCGAGAAGGGCTTGATCAGACGGGGGCGACTCCAATCGGCGGCCGAGGAGCTCCAGACGATCCGGGGCTACCTCGTGCCGGGTCACCTGCCTGAGTACGAACAGAGGATCCGCCGCCTCATGCAAGAGTGTCAGCATGTTCCCACGGCAAGGTAGCTGGCATCAAGACAGCATTCTGAACCGCCTATGAGTCCGGTTCAAGGGGCGCCGAGACCGCGCCGCTGAGCGGTTTGGCGTTGCGAGGCGCAGGCTCACTTCTGCCCGAAGAGCCAGTCCCTGAGCGTAGCGACGGCCAGGACGATACCGGCGGCGACGAAGGACCAGATGGTCTCCAGGCGGGTGATGGCCTGGGCGTTGCGCTCGGCCTTCTCCTGGAGCACGAGGAGGCGGTCGATCTTGCGGATGCCGGGGCGGGTACCAGGGGCCCGTCGCTCCACGCGTGGGGGTACACCTTGCTTTCCCACGCCGCACCTCCCTATAATGGTGGTGGGGAAGGCGACGTTGCTGGAGTGGCACCGATTATGTGCATGCGTCCGATCAGGCTGCTTGTGCTGGCGATGATTCTCGTGCCTTGGAGCGCGGAGGCGGATATCATCCACCTGAAGCGCGGCAAGGTGGAAGGCATCATCGTGGAGCGGGCGCCCGACCGACTGGTGGTGAAGACGAAGGTGGGCAAGGTGACCCTCGACCCCGCCGACGTGGTGCGCATCGAGCACAAGGCCACCCCCCTGTCCCTCTACCACGAGATGTCCGCCAAGACCGACGCGAAGGACGCCGCGGGCCACTTCGCCCTCGGCCTGTGGTGCACCGAGCAGAAGCTGTTCCGCGAGGCACGGCAGGAGTTTGAGAAGACCATCGCCCTCGACCCCGACCACAAGGGCGCCCGCGAGCGTCTGGGCTACGTGTACCGCGACGGCAAGTGGATGACCAAGGCCGAGGCCAAGCGTGCCAGCGGCCTGGTGCTGCACGAAGGCAAGTGGGTGACTGCCGAGGAACGCGACGCCTCGGTGCAGCGCAAGGCCAGCGCTGCCTGGCAGCGGCGCATTCGCAAGGCCATCGGCAAGGGCACGGGCGACCCCGAGCGCATCATCGCCCGCATCCACACCGTGCTGGGGCGCAAGCCCGAGGCCGCCGCCATCCACGCCGCCCGCCTCGTGCTCAGGGACATGGTGGCGGAGGCCCTCGAGGCCAAGCGCGACCGCACCGAAGACGCCCGCATCGCCCTGGTGGAAGTGCTCGCCGAGCACCCCTCCGCCGAGGCGAGCGGCCTGCTCCAGCGCGCCGCCGTGCAAGACGGCCACGAGCTGGTGCGCGCCGCCGCCATCCGCGCGCTGGCCAAGCAGAAGAGCGTGGACAACACCGCCTTCTTCGTGGGCCTCATCGAGCGCTTCACCGGCGAACGCTACCGCGTGCAGGGCAACAAGCGCACCCGCATCGTCGCCCGCCGCGTGCTGCGCCGCGCCGCCATCGCCCTGGCCCAACTCGACGACGCCCGCGCCATCCCGGCACTCGCCAAAGCGCTCTTCGTGCGATTCCACATCCCCGAGCAGGGCAACGACCTGCCGCCTATGACCATGAGCCTGGCCAACCCCCGCTCGGCCGGCAGCACCGTGGTGACCGACAGCCACGGCAACCAGATGGTCATGCCCGTGCAGGAGCAGACCAACTGGGGCCTCACCAACACCGAGCAGCCCGCCGTCGAGGACGGCTTCTTCTTCAACGAATCCGCCTACTCCGCACTCCGAAAGCTCACCGGCCAGGACTTCAGCACCGACAAGAGCGCCTGGCTGGCCTGGTGGCACAAGAACAAGCACAACCTGATCGACTGACCCCGCGCCGCCGCCCCCGACAGGGAGACCGTCCCCATGCCCCAGCGCCGCCTCCTCCTCGCCGCCGCCGCCGCGCTGCTGCTGGCCTGCGGATGCGTGCGCGAGTTTGTGCAGGTGAAGGTGGAGCCGCGCCCCGACGGCTCGTTCGTCCGCACCGTGCGCCTCTGGAAGGTCGACGACGACAAAGACAAGGGCGTCCTCCCGCCCGACACGAACGCCGTGGCCAACGCCGCCGAGCATTACATGGAACGCATCGAGGACAAGGAGGGCGCCGCAGGCTTCCGAGGCACCTTCTACCACACCGTGCCCACCGACATCCTGCACGCGGGCGACACCAATCGCGGCGCCTACACCGTGTGGCGCTCGCCGCTGGGCCACATGGCCTACTACCGCGAGCGGCCCCCCGGCCGCGTGGACGTGCGCACCCGCTTCCACGAGGCCGAGGCCTCCATCGACACACTCGTCAAGCTGACCACCACGATGGCCCGGCAGCAGCTCGACGGCGAAGCCGGCCTCGACAAGCTGGTGGCCTATCTCGACGGGCCGTTCCGCCGCGACCTCAAGGAAGCGTCGTTCCACCTCTACGCCCAACACCTCCAACCCCGCAAGGCCAAGGACAAGGACAACGAGAAGGGCCTCATCGCCGTGGCCGCGCTCATCCTCGAGTTGGCCGAGGAGCGTGGCCATCTGAAGGCCAAGGACCTCCCCAAGTTGTCCGAGGACAAGCCGCGCGCCGAGTTCCTCATGCAGCTCATCGCCCGCCGCATGGAGCGCCCCCTCGACGCGGCCCTTCGCGGCAAGCTCGCCCTCGTGGGCAACGCCGTGCAGGCCAAGGCCGCCTTCGAGAAGGCCCTGCCCGTGCTCGGGCTCGACGGAAAGCAGTTCGAGCAGCAGATGCTCCCCTTCACCGACACGGTGCTGGCCTTCGAGATCTTCCCCACACACCCCACCGTGCGCTACGACCTAGTGCTGCCGCCCGAGGCCGAGCTGCGCCACAGCAACGGCACCCTCGACGCCAAGACGCGCCAGGTGGAGCACACGCAACTGCTCACGCCGCGCCCCGTGTCGCGGATGTTCTTCGCCCTATGGTCGGTGCCCGACACGGCGTGGCAGACGAAGCACCTCGGCGGCGTGGTGCTCCGCGGCCAGGCCCTCGAGGAGTACATCACGTGGGAGAGCGCGCTCGACGACGCGCACGCGAAGGTCTGGCGCCAGGCCGTCGAGCGCCTCGACCCGAAGCAGGACCTCCCCCAGCAGCTCGCCGCCATCCACACCGGCCCCGTGCCCGTGGACGAGGAGGTCGCCCCCGAAGAGGGCGCGCGGCTGCTGATCAGCGCCCTCAAGCGCCCCAAGAAGATGGTCGACCCACTCGACCCGTAGCACGCCCGGCCTCGCCCCACTTGGCACCGCCCCAAACGGGGCGGTGGAATCTAGCCCACGGTGAAGCGAAGCGGAACCGTGGGCTACCATCCGCCACGCCCTACGGGCGTTGGGCCACCGCGGAGGATCTGCCGCTTTGCTTGCGATGGCCAAATGTAAAGAACCGATAGGGACGCTGCACGGGTCGCCCCGTTGGGGCTCAAGAGAGGCCGAGAGCCAGAAGCTGGGGACGTGTCGGCTGCGCCTTCCTGTTGCAGGCTCAGAACCGCAGTGGTAGAATGGCCGGCGGCCGTGGCAATCCCCCACGCCAGAAAGCCACGGAAGCAGCGGTATAACCCCTTGGGCGTTCTACGTCCACATGGGCGCGACGCCGCGCCTTCCGTTGCCATCGCCCGGTCATCCAGGAGCTCGACATGGACCCCACTTTCCTCCGCGAACGTCAGGCCCGCGAGGTGCGCGCCAGCCGCTTCAGGCTCGGCCTCATCGTCGTGGCGCTGCTCGGCCTCGCCTACGGCATGGTGCACCTCAGCCGGCAGCGGGACGACACCCCCGTCGGTGCACCCGACGGGCCCGTCGTCGGACGCAGCGTGGTGGCCCACAAGCTCCCCGTCGCCGGAATCGACCCGGCCGCCGAAGGCAAGACGCCCGACCCCCTCGCCGTGGCCGATGCCGACGTGGCCAAGAAGTTCGCCTTCCTCAACGACCCCAAGACCTTCGACCAGGTCGAGGACCGCGGCACCGACGTCGAGCCCCGCCCCTTCTTCGCCATGCTCTACCGCGTGCACCAGGACACCGACGACGCGCTTCGCAAGGAGGCCGACGCCACTGGCACGCCCGACTGGAAGACCCTGTGGGACAAGCCCGAGACCCTGCGCGGCAAGGCCATCCAGGTGGCGGGGCGCATCGTGCGCATCTGGACGCAGCGCCTCGGCCAGAATCCCATGGGCCTCGAGCAGGTGACCGGCTACCGCATCCGCCGCGACCCCGCCGCGCCCAGCGCTGGCGGCCCCACCATCCAGCTCCTCGACGTGTACCTCATCCACCGCCTGCCCGGCGCACTCGTCCACGACCAAGTGGTCACACGAGGGCGCTACCTCAAGCCCCAAGTGATCCCGCCCGAAGGCCAGCGCTTCCTGGACGACCCCGACCTGCACGTGGCCGTCGTGCTCGCCCGCCGCTTCGACCCCCTCACCTACCTGGACGACGCCCAGCCCCCCGGCCCCATCGTGGACGGCAACCGTCCCGAGGCGCGCGCCTTCTACTGGTTCATCAAGCATGCCATGGACGCCACCGCCGCCGAACTCCAGGCCAAGGCCGCCCTGCAGATCACCTACGTGGACCTCACCACCCAGCCCGACCGCTACCGCGGCACTCCCATCGCCCTGCGCGGCCAGCTCGCCCGCCTGCATCGCATCGCCCTGCCCGAAAACCCCCTCGGCCTGGCCGACGTCTTTCACGGCCAAGTGCTCGGCGGCTACTCCAACGACCCCGCCAAGAGCGACCGCCAGATGAACAGCTTCTACTGCTGGCAGATCCCCGACGGGGTGCGCCTGAAGGACGAGGTGGTCGTCTACGGCTACTACATGAAAAACTGGGTCTACACGGCCGCCGACCGCCGCCTCATCACCAGCCCCATCATCATCGGCCGTCACATGCAGCGCGTCGAAATCGTGCGCGACTACACCATCGAGATTGGCATCGGCATCGTCGCCGCCCTCACGCTCTTCGTCCTCCTCGTCGCCTACCACCGCGAACGCACCCGCCAGAGCGCCGCCCGCGAAGCCCAGCGCCAGCGCCAGATGGCACGTGTGCCCCAGAATCTCAACGCCGTGGCCCGACGCCTCGCCCGCCCGAGCAGCCCGCGGCCCGACGCCACGCCGCCGCCCGACACGCAAGACGACGACCGCGACAGCGACGACAGGGAAACACCTGACGACCCCAGCTCCCAGGCCGCGGGGAGAGCCCCGGAACATGGCTGACGACCTGCTGCGCGACCTCGTGGCGCTGAACCTCACCCTCCGCCTCGACGCCGCCGACTACCACAGGCTCATCGACGCCTTCGGCAGCCACGAAGCCCTGCGCCAGGCCTCGGCGCGCGACCTCCTCGAGCGTGGCGGCCTCTCCCAGACCCTCGCCAGGCAGGTGGTCCGCACCCGCGAGAGCAGCGACCCCGACGAGGAGATCCGCCAGGCCGCCGAACGCGACGTGGCCATCCTCCACTGCCTGCACCCGCACTACCCGGCCTCGCTGCGCCGCACGCCACGGCCTCCCCTCGTGCTCTACGTGCGCGGCGCCCTCGAGCCCACCGACGCCGTGGCCGTGGCCATCGTGGGCTCCCGCCAGCCCACCCACTACGGCGCCACCCAGGCCGCACGCCTGGCCGCCGAGCTGGCCGCCCGGGGCATCACCGTGGTGAGCGGACTCGCCCGAGGCATCGACTCGGCGGCTCACCAGGGCGCACTCGACAGCGGCGGCCGCACCCTCGCCGTCCTCGGCAGCGGCCTGGCCGATCTCTATCCGCAGGAAAACACCGCCCTGGCCCAGGCCGTGGCCGACCACGGCGCCGTGCTCAGCGAATTCCCCCTCCACACCCCGGCCTGGCCCGCCAACTTCCCCCGCCGCAACCGCATCGTGAGCGGCCTCGCGCTCGGCGTGCTCGTGGTGGAAGCCGCCACGAAAAGCGGCGCGCTGGTCACCGCCGACTGCGCCCTCGCACAAGGCCGCGAGGTGATGGCCGTGCCCGGGCGCGTGGACCGGCGCCAGAGCCACGGATGCCACTGGCTGCTCAAGCAGGGCGCCCGGCTCGTGGAAGGCGCCAACGATGTGCTCGACGCACTCGGCGACGTGGCCCTCGCCCTCGCTCCGCCCCGCCCCAAGGCCCCGCGGGCACCCATCGAGCTGCCGCCCGAACACGCCGCCGTGCTGGCCGCCGTGGCCGACGAGCCGACCCACATCGACACCATCACCGCCGCCTGTGGCCTCCCGGCCCACGCCGTGGCCGGCGCCCTCGTGTGCCTCGAACTCAAGAAGCTGGTGAGCCAGTTGCCCGGCAAGCACTTCGTGACCACCACACCCACCTGACGCACGCCGCCGTGCGGCCTGGGAATACTCCCGCGCATCCGCCGCCCGCCCACGCGGTGTAAGCCCTGCGCAGCGCGACACATGCCACGGCCATCCGGCCCCGTCGGCCATCGCAAAGGGTTGCATTCCGGGGGCGGATGCGGTACCATTGAGGACAGTGCAATTCGCGAGGCCCACCCCCTTCGGATGCTGAGTATGACGAACGGAACAGCAAGCCGCCCCCGCCGCCGCACACCGGCCGCCCTGTGGTTCGCCGTGCTGGCTCTTGCCGGAGCCGGCACCTTGTGCGCCGCCCCCACCACGCCGGTCAAGCGGTGGAGCTTCGAGCACGACACCGAGGGCTGGACGTCGCGCGAATCCACCCTCTCGTGGAGCCATCTGAAGGCGAAAGACCGCGGCTGGTCGCTCCAGATCGACGTGAGCTTCCCCGAGCCGGCCAGCGCCCACTGCCCCGTGGCGTTCGACGTGGACGGCGTGGGCGAGATCATCTACCACGTGTACGTGCCCGCCGACGCACCCGACTGCATCAAGACGCTGCTCTTCCTGAAGGACAAGGACGGCCTGTGGTTCCAGGACTTCCGCGAGGAGCCCGTGCGGCCCGGCCAGTGGAACCGCGTGAGCGTGGACGTGGCGGCGACGAGCCCGCGGCTGGCCCCCAGCGCCCATCACCGCGTGTGGAACAGCGTGGCGGCCCGCGGGATGAACCAGATCGGCGTGTCGTTCTTCTGCGACCGCGCCTTCAAGGGCTCCCTGCACCTCGACCGCGTGATCGCCTATCCGGCCAAGCCGACCCGCGAGCCGGCGCCGCTGCGCGTCATCGGCCTGCGCGAAAACTCGCTGCGGGTGCGCCGCTACGAGAAGTTCGAGCTTTCCTTCGACATCAACCGCCACGTGAGCAACCCCTTCGAGCCCGACCACGTGAAGATCGACGCCACCTTCCTCGACCCCGCCAACAAGGCCATCACCATCCCGGCCTTCTACCACCAGGACTACGTGCGGCGGGTGGTGAACGATCGCGAGCATCTCACCCCCGTGGGGCCGGGCATGTGGAAAGTGCGCTTCGCCCCGATGGCGGCGGGCACCCACCGCTACTACCTCACCGTGACCTACACGCCCAACCACGGCGGCAAGCGCGAGCCCGAACAGCTCATCACAGGCAAGCGCCGCTTCGAATGCGTGCCGTCCGACAGCCCCGGCTTCATCCGCGTGTCGAAAAAAGACCCCATGTACTTCGAGTTCGACAACGGCGATTGGTTCTACCCCATCGGCCACAACGTGCACTCGCCCAGCGACGACACCCCGCGCGCGGTGGCCATGCAGAAACGCATCGGCGCCGACATCCAGCCCGACCACGGCACGTTCACCTACGACCGCCTGTTCAAGACCATGGCCGACAGCGGCGAAAACCTGGCCGAAGTGTGGCTGTGCTCCTGGTGGCTCGGCCTCGAGTGGATCGGCGAGTGGAAGCACTACGACGGCCTCACCAGCTTCAACATGCAGAATGCGTGGAAGCTCGACTACACGGTGGACCTCGCCACGCGGCTCGGCCTGCGCATCCACCTGGTGTTCGACAACCACGGCAAGGCGTCCACCTGGTGCGACCCCGAGTGGGAAGACAACCCCTACAACAAGATGAACGGCGGGTTCCTCGACAGCCCCGAGGAGTTTTTCCGCAATCCCATCGCGAAGGAAATCTACAAGAAGAAGCTCCGCTACATCATCGCCCGATGGGGCTACAGCACCCACATCGCCGGCCTCGAGCTCTGGAGCGAGATCGACCTCGTGGGCGATTCGTGGAACTTCCACGCCAACGACGTGCAGGCCGCACCCAAGGTGCAGTGGCACCGCGAGATGACCGAATACCTCGAGCGCATCGACCCGTGGAACCACATGGTGACCACCCACTTCTCCACCACCTACTCGCGCATCAAGTCCACCCTCGTCTCCATCCCCGGCATCGACTACATCGCGTGCGACGCCTACCGCGGCAGCGGCGGCATCACCAAGCTCGTCCTCGCCACGGCCCGCGCCTTTGCCAACCACGGCAAGCCCGGCATCGTCACCGAGTATGGCGGCAGCCCCTTTGCCAGCACCGTGCCCGGCCTCCGCGCCGACGTCCACGCCGGCCTCTGGTCCACCTACATGACCCACACGGCCGGCAGCCCGCTGCTCTGGTGGCACCAGTTCATCGACTCCGACGGCCTCTACTGGAACTACAAGGCCCTGGCCGCCTACCACCAGGGCGAAGACCGCCGCGGCAAGGGTCTCGTGTCCGGCACCGTGTCCTTCCCCAACGGCCACCACGACCTGAGCGCGCTCTGCCTCAAGAATCCGCGCATGGCCTACCTCTGGGTCTACTCCCGCAGCGCCATGGAACGCATGCCCGAGAAGGGGCAGGAGCCTGTGTTCGAGAACATCACCATCCAGATCAAAGGGATGGCCGCTGCAAAGTTCCGCGTGGAAGTGTGGGACTGCTACAAGGGCGGGCGTGTGGCCACACTCACCCTCACCGCGGCCAACGGCCGGCTGCTGGTGCCCCTCCCCCGATTCCGCAATGATGTGGCGCTGAAGATCAAGCCCGCGTCCTGACCCGTGCGGCCCCAGGCCATCGGGCGCCTGGCCTGCCACCGGGCCGCGGGACTCTATCGGCTGCGTTTCCTGACAGCCGTCTTCCTGGTAGTGGTTTTCTTGGCGGCGGCTTTCTTGCCAGCAGCCTTCGTGCGTGTCGCCTTCTTTGCGGTGGCCTTCCTGGCGGTGGCTCTGCTCGCAGCCTTTTCCTTCCCCGCTTTCTTGCTGGCGGCTTCGGCCCTCTTGGCCTTGGCCGTGGCGCGGCGCTGAGCGTCCTTGTCGGCCGCGATCTCGGCGATCCGCTCCTTGCCGTGAGCGCACTCGGCGCGCAGCACGCAGGCCGGGCAGTCGTAGCCCACCCGCATGCACGTGCCCGTCGCGTGCTGATGCAGCGCGCGATAGAGCGAGTGGGCTTCCTTCGCCGGCGCCACCTTGGTCAGCCCGATCTCGATGGCACGCGGCTGAGCGTCCGGCTTCACGAGGCCGAGCCGCTGCAGCACCCGCGCGATGTCCTCACTCACGAGCACGCGGTCGTACTGGTACACGTAGTAGAGGATGGCCGCCATGAAGGCATGAGGCAGCCCCTCGATCTCACCGAACCAGGCCCGCACCTTGGTCCGAGGCAGGCCCTTCAGGCGCTCGAACTCGAAGGAGTCGAGCTCCTCGATCCCCTTGGCCAGCAGCCGCTTGAGCACGACCGCCTTGTTCTCCTTCAGCCCGCACGAGGCCAGCACCCCCGCCACCTCCGACGTGAGGCTCACCCGCAGCTCGTTCCAGTCGACGAACTCCTCGGTGAGGTTGGTGAAGGCCAGCCGCGCGCGCGACGCGGGAGCGTCCTCCCACAGCACGGCCATCACCACGTCTTCCATCGTCGTCTCTTGCGGGTCGGGCGGAGCAGGCACCGAGTAGTGCTTCGCCAGCAGGGAACGCAGACGCCGCATCTTGCGAATCGATATCTTCTCCGCCATGCGTCCTCACCTAACTATCTGTTGCACAAATGCTTAGGGCCCGGCCGCGAGACGTCTCGCACGTGCCGGCGCCCAGAGAATGGTACCAAAGCACCTCCGCAAAGTCAACCCCCCCTTCGGGGGGAGGCGTCTCTGGCGACCACCTGAGCCTCCATGCAGCCTGGCTACAGGCCCCCGCTACCGCGAGAGTGTGTGCCGGCCGCAGGCCAGCAGCACCACGAGCCCCAGCCCAGCCAGCGACGACAGCATCACACACACCACCACCAGCCCGAACATCGGCACCAGCACCGAACTCACCAGCAGCGCCCCCACGCACGAGCCCAGCAGATCGAGGCCATACAGCGTGCCCGCCACCCCTCGTCGGCCTGCGCGCAACGCAACAGCTAGCGGAAACTGGAGCCCGCCGATCAGGCCCGCCAGAAACGCCACCGCGCTGAACGCGAAGGCAGCAAACAGCGGCACCGCCGCCAGCCGCGTGGTGGTCGCCGCGATGAGGAATCCCGCCAGGCACAGCGGATACGCCACGACCGCCGCCTGCACCCACGCCAGCCGACGCCACGTGGCCGTGCCCCGTTGCACCCATCGGCTCGACCACCAGCCCCCTGCCGCGAGCCCCACCATGAACGCCGCCAGCACCACGCCCACGTAGTGATACACATAGCCACACGCCACCTGGAGGCCCAGCAGCACGGTGAACTCCACGGCCATCTCCACGAACCCCGTCGAGCACACGGCGAAGTTCAGTGCGGCGTCCCGTGCCCGCCCGCGCCACAGCGGCACCGCCGCGGCCACGATGGCCAGAAACGCCAGCGCGCCCAACGGGGCGAGCGCGGGGCGCTCCTCGAGCGCGGCCAGCACGCTGCCGAGGCCGAAACTGGATTCGGCGCTGCCGGGCCGCCGCTCGCGCTGAAGGGAGCTCCACCGCAGGGCCTCGAAGTGGTAGCAGCGGGGCGCCAGGTCGCGGTTCACCGCAGACGCCGGCTCGAGGGCCAGCGCCTCCTGCAATGGCCCCAGGCCAGCCATCAGAGCCGCGTCCCAGCGATACACGTCCACGTGTGCCGTGCGCACGCCGCGCTCGTCGAGGCGCCGTGCCAGCGGCGCCAAGTCGTATGCCAGCACCCCCTCGCGGTTCGAGGCGAGGAAGTGTACCGCCTCTCCCGGAAAAGGCACCACGAAGGCGAAGGCTTGCCGCAGCGTGCGATGCAGGCTGGCCAGGCGGCGGCGGTTGGCCCCCTGCATGGGGTTGCGGCCGCCAGGGACGCGGAATGCGAACACCCCGCCCCGCGCCAACACGCGCCCCACCTCGCGGAAAAACTCGACGGTGAACGCGCGGTTGGCCTGCGCCGTGGTGGGCGCGCCCTGCGCGCTCAGCACCACGTCGAAGCGTTCCCGCGCGTGCTTCAGCCAGGCTCGCGGGTCGCCCACCACCAGGCGCACGCGGGACGCGCTGGCGGCACGCGTCGCGGCGTCGGGGAAGTGGCGCCGCACGAGCGCCACCGCCAGCGGGTCCAGCTCCACCGCCGTCACATGCTCCACACACGGGTGCTTGAGCACCTCGCCCACAACGCCGCTGAGCGCCCCGCCCAGCACGAGCACGCGCCGCGGCTCGGGATGCTGCGCCATCGGCAGATGCACCACGGCCTCAGCGGCCGGGGGGTTGGGGAATGTGAAGTCGAGCGAGCCGTTCCGAAACAGGCTGCGCTGCTCGCCCCCCCGCGGCTCCACCACGGTGAGGCGCCCGTAGCGCGAGTCGGCCGTCGCCACAAGGCGCTGCGGCACCCAGTAGCTCAGTTCCAGCGCCGCCGACGTCTGTTGGGCCTCGCCACAGGCCACGACATAGAGCAGCGCGACCGCGGCCGATGCGCCTAGAAGGGCGTGTGCGATCCGCTCGCGCCCGTCGAGCCCTCGGACCGTGGCCGCCGCGGCCAGGCACAGCACGGCCGCCAACACGCACGCCAGGGCGAGGGGCTCGCCCCAGTGCACCAGCGCCAGCGTGTGCGCCAGCCCGCCGGCCGCGGCACCCGCGGCTTCGAGCACGTAGACCCGCCCCGTGCCCGCGCCGAAGGCGGCATGCTCCGCTCCCATCGCCCGACACGCCAGCGGGAAAAACAAGCCGTTGAGCAGACACAACGGCCCGAGCAGTAGGGCGCACGAGGAGACCATGACGCGGAAAGGCAACACCTCGCCCACGCGGGCCACCCCCGCGCCCCGCAGCAGGGTCCGCAGCATCTGCGCCCCGACCACCGTAGCCACCAGCACCGCAGCCAGCAGCACGAGCACCACGGCGAGCCATCGCGTCGGCCGACGGCACCACCGCAGCAGCCCGCCCAGCCCCAGGCTGCCCAGCCCCGTCCACAAGAGCCACGTGGCGAGCATCACGCCGATGGACAGCTCGCTGCCATGAAACGTGACCACCATCTCCCGCACGATGAGCACCTGCGCCACAAGGCCACAGAAGCCCACGACAACGATCGACGCCTGGAGTGAGGTGCGCCCTGCCATGGCCCGGCATCATAGGCTCGCACCCGAGCCGAGTCAAGGTGCCGCGGGAAGTGCAAGGGCAAAGTGAAAGTGAGAGTGAAAGGGGAAGAACGGACGCGGGAGCCTGTCCCGGCGCCCCCGCGGCACCCGACCGCGCGTATCTTCCCCCTTCACTTTCACTCCTTCCGTCTTGTCAAAGAGCGCGGCAGCGGTGCACCGCTGGCCCACGTGCCCCTCGCCAGCCCGCGCCCCGAGCCCCGTTATGGCCCGCGACGTTTGGCTTGGAACCGCCCGCTAATGGGCAAGTCATAGGCGGACGCCGGCAAGGTCGGAACCGTGGACGGGGAGACCTCCCGCGCCGGGCGAAGCCGGGACGGCCCGAGCGACTGCCGACGTGGCGGCACCGCATTGAGCCGGTGCTGCCGGGGATCTCTCCCTCCACACTAGGGCGGCGCGCGCACCAAAAACGCTCCGGCACGGCAGCCTGCCGAGGCCGAGAAACGCCAGAAGCATATATGCGGGAGTATGTTACAACGACGGCGCGGCGCGCGAAAAAAAGTTGAATTGTCGCTCCGGTGTCGCTGCGCGGACGCTCCGGTCCGAGCGAAGATCATCACAAATGGGAGGAATGGACGAATCGGGCGAATGAGAAGAGGGAGGAAGAGCAAGACGCGGGATGGGGACACCCCGCGTGGTGCAGGCGCCAAGCACGGAAGAACACAGCCGAGGGCGGCTGTGCCACACGGAGATTGTGGGCGGGGTCTCTGCGCCCCGCGTCTACCCTCCCGCAGGTTCCCAACCTGCGGGAGGGAGCCCGATGCTTCGCGGTCCGGATTCCTGGCCACCTTCACTTTCACCTTGTCCTTCCTGCCCTCGCCGCTCCTTGATCGCCGGCGCCGTGAGTGGTACAATCGGGGTGTATCCTCGGCCAGTAGGGGCGCCCGGCCGAGGAGGGATCGTGGCGCGGCGTCCGCCGGCGAGGGCAGCCAGATCGATGTGTGACTCGAGCAAGAACCTGGGAGGCGGGAGGGGTCCTATGCCCTTGTCGGGCACGGGCAGCGCAGGGTCACAGGAACAACTGCTCCAGTCGCAGCGCCTGGTGGTCATCGGCGAGATGGCGGCCATGATGGCCCACGAGATACGCAACCCCCTGGCTGGCATGTCGCTGTGCCTGCGGCTGTTGCGCGACCACGAGGACGACGCCGCGACCCGCCGCATGTGCTACGACGATCTGGCCGAAGGCATCCGGCGGATCAACGACACCGTGACGCGCGCCCTCGACTTCTCGAAGGCGCGCCCCCCCTCGCCGAGCCGGTGCTCGGTGGCCCGCATGATCGCGCATGCCCAGGAGCTCGCCGCCACGTCTCTGCGCAAGAGCGGCGTGGAGTTCCACACCGAGCTGCCCGACGACCTGCCCCCGATCACGGCCGACTCGGTGCACCTCGAGCAGCTTTTCGTGAACCTCATCCTCAACGCCTGCAAGGCCATGCCCAACGGCGGGCGCGTCACCGTCCGCGCCCGAGCCGAGGGCGGCATGCTCCACGCCGAAGTGGCCGACACCGGCGTGGGCATCGCCCCGGACCATGCCGAGCGTATCTTCGACCCCTTCACCTCCCACTTCGCGGTGGGGGCCGGCCTCGGCCTCGCGCTCTGCCGCCGCATCGTGAATGCCCACGGCGGAACCCTCCACGTCGAAAGCCACCCCGGCACGGGAAGCACGTTCCGGATAGCCCTTCCGCTGGAGCCACCCGATGCCTCGCGTGCTGCTGATTGACGACGATCGCATCATCACCAACAGCCTCCGCGTGCTGCTCGCGGACCACGGCTACACCGTGCGCGTGGTCAACGACCCGGCGCGCGCCGGCGACGCGGCCCGCGAGTTCCAGCCCGAGGCCATCATCCTCGATCTCGAAATGCCGGGCGACGACGGCGTGCTCGTCCGCGACGGCCTCGAGCTCCTGCCCGAGCTCAAGACCCTCTGCCCCCGCAGCGAAGTGGTGGTCTACACCGGCACGGGCAATATCCCCAAAGCCGTGCGCGCCATCAAGCTGGGCGCCTACGACTTCATCGTCAAGACGCCCGAGGCCGAGGAGGTGCTGCTCACCCTCCAGCGCGCCCTCGAGGTGCGCCACCTGCGCGAGGAAAACCAGCGTCTGCGCCAGGTGTACGACGCCCACGTGGGGCCCCACGCCATCCTGTGCTTCTCCGACAAGATGCGCCGCGTGCTCGACCTCGCCGAACGCTACCGCGCCACCCCCGACGTGGCCGTGCTCATCCAGGGCGAAAGCGGCACCGGCAAGGAGCTTATCGCCCGCCACGTCCATCACGACGAGACCGACTACGCCCGCCCTTTCGTGGCCATCAACTGCGGTGCCATGCCCCGCGAGCTCGTGGAGAGCGAGCTCTTCGGCTACGTGCCCGGAGCCTTCACCGGTGCCCGGGCCATCGGCGCGCCCGGCAAGATCCGCTCGGCCGAAGGCGGCACGCTCTTGCTCGACGAGATCGGCGACCTCGACCTCGGCAGCCAGGTGAAGTTCCTCCGCTTCCTCGAGCAGAATGCCTTTTACCCCGTCGGCGGCACCGAGGAGCAGAGCGTGCGGTTGCGCGTCGTGTGCGCCACGAACTGCGATCTCGAGGAGGCCATCGCCGTTGGCTCCTTCCGCCGCGACCTGTACTACCGCATCAACGTGGGCCACATCCACATCCCGCCGCTGCGCGAGCGCCCCGAGGAGGTCATCCCCTTCGCCCTGCACTTCCTCCGCGAATTCGCCGAGCGGTTCCACAGCCCCTTCGAGGACATCCACCCCGACGCCCAAGACATCCTCCGCAGCGCCCCCTGGCGCGGCAACGTGCGCGAGCTGCGCCACACCATCGAGCGCATCGTGCTCATCGAGGAAGGCCCCGTGATCCTGCCGAGCCACGTGGCCTCGCTGCAAGGCACCACGCCAAGCCACCCGGGCGACGCCAGCGCGCCCCCCCCAGCCGCCACGGTGGCATCGCCCGCCGAAGCGCCGCTGCCCGATGAGGACCTCGACCTCGAAGAGGCCATGCTTCGCCTGATCGAGCGCGCTCTGGAGAAACACGGCTACAACCAGAGCCGCACCGCACGCTACCTGCACATCACCCGCGAAGCCCTGCGCTACCGCATGCGCAAGCTCAAGCCGACGCCGTAGGCACCACACGCCCGGCCACCTCGTTTGACTTGCCGTTTCGCGCGCTCTATAATGGGTGCAGATGGAGGGGGCTGCGCCTACACCAGGGAGTTTCGTGCCAATGGCATCGGCGCAAGGCGACAAGGAAGTCCTGCACTCCATGAACAGTGACGGCGAGGATCTCGACTTCGAGATCGACTTCTACAAGTCCGTCCTCGACCAGGTGCCCGACTGCGTGGACGTGCTCATGGCGCTGAGCAACGGCTACACGCGTCAGGGGCAGTTTGCCGAGGGCCTGTCCATCGACGAGCGCCTGTGCGTGCTGCGCTCCAACGACCCGATCGTGCGCTACAACCTCGCGTGCAGCCACTCCCTCCTCGGTCAATACGAGCTGTCCATCGAGGCCCTCCGCCAGGCCGTCGTACTGGGCTACAGCGACGTGGGTTTCCTCCAGAAGGACCCCGACCTCGAAGGCCTCCGCACCGACCCCCGCTACGCCACCCTCCTCGAGCAGTTGCTCGGCCAGCAGCCGGCATCCTGAGCTTCGTTCCCCCGGGAGACAACTCATGGACGAGCCGCTCTCCCGATATGCCAGGGTCGGGATCATCCACTTCATGCTCTGGCCCGAGACGATGGGCGGCGACGGCCCCATCGTCCCGACCCTGGAGCGTCTGGTCGGCGACACCGACTTCGATGCAATCGAGGTGACCCGCATCGCCGACGCCGCGGCGCGCCGCACCGCGCGCGACCTCGCGGCCACGGCCGGCGTCACCCTGGCCTTCGGCGCGCAGCCCATCCTCCTCGGCGGACAGCTCGACCTCAACGCCCTCGACGAAGCCGCCCGCGCCCAGGCCATCGACGCCGTGCGCGACGGCATCGACCAGGCCACCGAGCTCGGCGCCACCGGCTGCGCCGTGCTCAGCGGCCCGGACCCCGGCCTCGCCCACCGCCACCAGGCCACCGACCTGCTGGTCGACTCGCTCAAGTGGCTGTGCGACTACGCCGCCCACAAGGGCGACCTGCCCATCGTGCTCGAGACCTTCGACCGCAAGCCCTTCGGCAAGAACTGCCTCATCGGCCCCAGCACCGAGGCCGCCGAGGTGGCCCGCCGCGTGCGCGAGCACTTCCCGTCCTTCGGCCTCCTGCTCGACCTCAGCCACCTGCCGCTCCTCGACGAATCGCCCCGCGACGCCATCCGTGCCGCGGGCGATGCCCTCGTCCACGCCCACATGGGCAACTGCGTGATGCGCGACGCCAGCCACCCGGCCTACGGCGACCACCATCCGCGCTTCGGCGTGCCCGGCGGCGAAAACGACGTGCTCGAGCTGGCCGAGTATCTCCGCGCCCTGCTCGACGCAGGATTCCTCGACAAGGCCCGCCGGCCCATCCTCAGCTTCGAGGTGAAGCCGCTGAAAGGCGAATGCGTCGAGGCCCTCATCGCCGGCTCCAAGCGCACGCTCCACGCCGCCTGGGATGCCGTGTAGCTCCCTCCCGCGCCACAAGGGGAACCTTATGGGTCACCGTCTCTGCCTCGCCCTCGCCATCGCCACACTGCTTGGCTGCGCCGCCAGCGCCGGGGGCCTGCGCCGCCCCGCGGGCGACGGCGTGGCCTTCAACGGCACCTCGTCGCACGCCGTGGTGAAAGATGGCGCCGCCTTCGACCTGCCCGCCTTCACCCTCGCCTGCTGGGTGAGGGTGCCTCGCACCGACCGCCCGCAGGTGTTGCTCAACCGCGGCGCCTCCGGCACCCTCTTCACCCTCTACCTCTACAAGGCCGGCGTGCGCATGCTCGTGGAATACGAAGCGGGCAAGTACACCCACGCCATCGCCCCCTTCCCCCCGAAGAACGTGTGGACCCACTACACCGGCACCTACGACGGCAAGCTCATCCGCGTCTACATGGATGGCGTGCTCAGGGCCACCACGCCGGCCGCGGGCCGCATCGCCCGCTCGAAGGCCCGCCTCTACCTCGGCGCCCTCAATCCCTTCGAGCGCCACCTGAAGGGCCAGCTCAGCGACGTGCGGGTGTGGGACCGCGCGCTGTCGTCCGCGCAGATCGCCGCCGTCGTGGCCGGGACCGAGGGCGACGACGCGCCCCGCCCGCTCGCACGCTGGATGCCCTCGTCACTGACCCAGGAAAAGTGGAAGAACCTCGCCATGGACAAGCTCCACGCCGACTACCTGGCCGACCCCAAGATCGAGACCCGACGCTTCGACGGCTACCGCGGCATCTGGTACTCCAACCAGGCCCAGGGCGGCCCCTACGTCTACAAATACAGCGGCGGCCT
>JADHXT010000255.1 GCA_016782825.1 Candidatus Brocadiia bacterium
CGCCTTTGCCGGGCGGGGTCAGTTCCCAACGCTGCTCCGGCAGGAGGTTCTTCTCAAAGAGCTGCAAGTGCGCTGGCTTGCCTGCGCGCGGGAGCACGCCGTAACCGCCGGAGGTGTCATACGTGGCGCACGCCACGTGGGCGCGCACGAGCAGGTCGCCCAGATGCTGGTGATAGAGCTGGAACACGTGGTAGTTTGGTCGGCGAACGTATGGCGGCTCGTAGTTTTTCACGGAGCCCCAATACTCGTTGGCGAACTGCCAGTGGTTGGCGAGGGCGACGTGATGCTCCGGCTTCATCAGGATGCGGAGGATTTCCGCGTTGACCAGCGCATTGCCCAGACAGTGGCGGTAAGGCACTGGCTGGCTGCGCTTCTGCACGAAGTGGCCGTTGTATTCGGTGATGGCCAGCGGGATGTCGTCTCGGCCCGTGAGCGTGCGGATGTGGCTGCGGAGCTGGCGGTAGACGTGGTCGATCTGCGCGTCGCCGGCGAGAGCGAGGGCGATGAGTTCGGCCGGCGGCGGCTTGCCGCTGTCGCTGTAGTAGCGGGGAAGGTAGCAGTGGTGGATGGCGAAGTCGATCTCTCGTGCCGCGCCCTCGAGCACGGCGCGCGTCCAGCGCCCGACCTTGCCCGTGGACGTGTTCTCGAGCACGGCGCCGAGCTTCACCCGAGGATCGACGGCCCGCATGGCACGACGCACGGCGATGAACTTACGAACGTACTCCTCCGGGCTGAGGCGATTGCCCGCGTGGTCCCCGTGGTCCGACTCGTTGCCGAACTCGAACCAGACGACCTTCCACGGCTCGGCGTGGCCGTCGGCGGCACGCCGCGCCGCCCAGTCGCGCCCGTCGCCGGGGTTGGCGCCGTCGTTGGGCGCGTTGAGATACTCGACCATGTCCGCCGCATCCTGTGGCGGGCACACGTAGGCGCTGAGCGTAATGATCGGTGTGGCGCCGATGTCCGAGCAGTGGCGGAGAAACTCCGGCAGGCCAAACTGCTGCTTCGGACGCTCCGCCAGTGGGCCGACGGTCCGCTTCCACAGGAACCGGTGCGCCCCACATCCCCCTGGCCATCGCGACACGCTCAAACCACACTGCCGGGCCAGAGTCACAAGCTCCGGCACGGACCGCCGGCGCTCGGGGTCCCAGATCCCCGCGCCGCGATTGCCGTATTCGGTGCGGGCGTTCTGGTAGCCGAGCATGTTGTTGCCCAGCAGCTGCCGGTTCACGGCCCCGAGCACGCGGCCGGGCTGGATGCGGATCGTGGCGGAATCTGCGCCGGCCGCGCACAACGCGGGACGCACGTGCCAGAGCACGGCGAGGGCGAGCAAGGCAAGAGCGGCTGCGGCGCGGCGGCTGGGGGTCATCGTGTGTTCCTGGACAGGGGGCAGCGACGGGGCGGGCCTCTGGCGCGAAGCCCCCGCCCATTCTACGGCGGGCATGCGGCGCGTGCAACTTGCCGAGCCAATGGTTTTGGGGTAGCATCTGCCCACCTGCCGCTGCGGTCCACTTTCGCGAAAGGACTCCCCATGGCCGACGTGTTCATGACAGAAGACTTCCTGCTCGAGAGCGATGCGGCACGCGAACTGTACCAGCGATTCGCCCAAGACCAGCCGATCCTCGACTACCACTGCCACCTCCCCCCCCAGCAGGTGGCCGAGGACTACCGGTTCGAGAACATGACGGACATCTGGCTGGCCGGCGACCACTACAAGTGGCGCCTCATGCGGGCCTGCGGTGTGCCCGAGCGCTACTGCACCGGCGACGCGAGCGACTGGGAGAAGTTTCTCAAGTGGGCGGGGACGGTGCCGAAGATCCTCCGCAATCCGCTCTACCACTGGACCCACATGGAGCTGAAGACGCCCTTCGGTATCCGCGACCGTCTGTTCAACACCCAGACGGCCGAGGGCATCTGGCAGGAGTGCAACGCGAAGCTGGCGGAGCCGGCATTCTCGGCCCGCGGCATCATGCAGCGGATGAACGTGGTGCTCGTGTGCACCACCGACGACCCCGCGGACAGCTTGGAGCACCACGCCGCCGTGGCCGCCGACGAGGGCTTCGGCGTGCAGATGCTGCCCACCTTCCGTCCCGACAAGGCCATGGCCGTGGAGAGTACGGAGACCTTCAACGCCTACGTGGACAGGCTGGCCGAGGCAGCCGACCTCCACATCGCCGACTACAAGGTGTTCCTCGACGCCATTCGTTCCCGCCACGACTTCTTCCACGCCATGGGCTGCCGCCTGAGCGACCACGGCATCGAGCACGTCTACGCGGACGACTACACCGACAGCGGCGTGGCCACCAGCTTCGCGAAGATTCGCGGCGGGCAGGAGCTCGGCCCCGACGAAGTGGCCCGCTTCAAGTCGGCCATGCTCTTCGAGTTCGCGGTGCTCGACGCCGAGAAGGGCTGGACCCAGCAGTTCCACATGAACGTCTTCCGCAACAACTGCTCCCGCCTGCACAGGCAACTGGGCCCCGACGTGGGCTGCGACTCCATGGGCGACTGCACCCTCGGGCGGCCGCTGGTGAAGCTCTTCGACCGTCTCGACCGAGACGGCAGCCTGGCCAAGACCATCGTCTACTCGCTGAACCCGGGCGACAACGCGCTGCTGGCCACCGCCATCGGCAACTTCCAGGACGGCTCCGTCCCTGGCAAGATGCAGCTTGGCAGCGGATGGTGGTTCAACGACCAGCTCTACGGCATGACCGAGCAGATGGAAGTGCTGTCGAACGTAGGCGTGCTCAGCACGTTCGTGGGGATGCTCACCGACTCCCGGTCGTTCCTCTCCTACACGCGGCACGACTACTTCCGCCGCCTGCTGTGCAACATCCTGGGCACCGACATCGAGCGGGGGCTGCTGCCGCGCGACCTCGGCCTCGTGGGCGGCGTGGTGGCCGATATCTGCTACGGCAACGCCGCGCGTTTCTTCGGCTTCGAGGGGCTGCCCGAGGCGAAGTGAGGGCAGGGCGGTCAGGCCGGCGCGTCGCCCCAGTCGGGCACGTCGAGGCGCTCGCCGTCGCGGAGCGCGCTCTTGTGCGCCGTGGCGCCGGCGGCCATGTAGCGCACGGCCTCCCAGGCGTGGATGGCCGGCAGGCGGTCGTGGGCGATGGCGTCCACAAACTCGTGGACGAGGTAGGCGTGGGAGCCGCCGTGGCCGCCCAGGAACCCATCGCCCACTGCGGCTCGGAACGCGGCCTCGACGTCGGCCGGCAGCGGGTCGCGCAGGTCTTCGTCGGCAACCGCCGTGCGGCACCCTTTGTCCAGCCACGCTCCTTCGCGGAACGAGCCTTCCGTGCCGAAGAGCCGGAACGTCTCCGCGCCCGGGTGCCCGATCTCCCGCAGCTCGGCAATGCGGCACGTGGCGCCGTTGCTCATGTGGAAGAGCGCGGTCTCGTTGCTGAAGTCGTGGGCGAAGTAGGGATCGGTGTCGTTCCGCGTGCCCCAGGCACACACCTGGGTGGCGTGGGCCTGCATGACGTGGATGGGGCCGGAGACGGAGTGGGTGGGGTAGTGCATCGGGCCGCCCACGATGCCGCGGTCGTGATACTGCTTCTCGCGGGCGATCCACTCCTGGCCGGGCGCGCTGGCGAGGCGGCTCTCCCGCACGTCGCGCAGGCGGCAGCCGGGCGAATCCACGTCGTGGATGTACTCGCCCTCGGCATGCACGAAGCGCCCGAAGGCCCCCTCGGCGGCACGGCGGCGGCAGTACATGGTCTCGGCGCGGTAGACGGTGGTCTCGCCGAGCATGTAGCTCATGCCCGTGCGGCGGCAGGTGGCGACGATGCGGTCGCACCAGTCGAGAATCTCGTCGCTGTCGGGCAGCATCGCCACGGGCACGGCGCTGTAGACGTGCTTGCCGGCGTCCATGGCCTGGATGGCCTGCGGAGCGTGGAGCCAGGGCTGGGTGAAGAGCGCCACGGCATCGAGGTCGGACGCGCACAGTGCGTCGAGGGAGTCGTAGGCGTCGGACGCATCGAACTTGGCCTGGAAGGCCTCTTGCTCGGCGAAGCGGCGGATGCGGTCGGGCTCGCGGTCGCACAGCGCGAGGCGCTCAACGAGCGGGTGGCTGCGAAACAGGTCGGCGAAGGCCGAGCCGAAGGAGCCGAGCCCCACGATGCCCACGCTGATGCCCATGTCTGTTCTCCTGGCGGCTGGATGTTGGCAAGGCGGCGCGCATTATACAAGAGGCACGCCGACGCGCAACAGCTTGCTCTGTTGCGGACGGGGGCGGGCCTGGTATAATCACGCGCCGAGACACCAGACACCCAGGTGCAGGAGGGAAGATGCCCGACGCTTCGGCCTATCCCATGTGGCGCTACCAGCGGCGGTTCCAGCTTGCGGCCGACGCGATGGCGCGGAGTGCCTTCTCGTCGCTTGATGAGGCCATCGAGGCCCGGCTGTTCCTCGTGGGCTTCCGGCGCGACGAAGCCACCGAAGGCCCCGCCGCGTGCGTCGAGCCCGACGGCCTGGGCCACGACGCATCGCTCTTTGCCACCGTGCCCGCACTGGCCGACGAGCTGTACCGCGAAGACCCCGAACACCGAACTCGCCCCGCCGACTCGGTCGCCCAGCAGTCGCCTTACGACCGCGTGCTGCTCCGCTCGTGGCAGCGGGCGGTGGAGCGGACGATGGCCCGCGAAGAGGACGCGGCGGTGTGGCGTAGCTTCGCCTCGTGGCCGGTGGACGTGGAGGACTACCGCGTGGTGTGCGTGCTCCAGCTCCCCGACGAGCCCGTGGCCGCCTACTACGCCCTGAACCGCGACACCGTGGACGACTACTACCGCGTGGCCACCTCGCTCCTGGACGCGCTGGCGGAAGTGTTCCTCACCGAGTGTGGCAAGGCGCTCGGCGAGCACCATCCCGGCCGCTCGCGGCGCGTGGTCGACAGCACCATCTCCGAACTCCACCGCAACGCCGGACGCGGCATGACGCAGACCCTCGCCTGGGTGTGCCGCAGCTACGAATCCGTCCACGCTCTCTACGACGCGCTGTGCGACCTGGCGGCCACGCGATACGAGGGAGCGCCCACCCGTGGCCGCCTGCTCGTGTCGGCACGAGAGCACCCCAACGTGGAGCGGATGGTGGAGTTCGACCAGCCAGTGCTTCTGGAGGACACCCGCGCGGCGCGGAAACTCCTCGAGGTGACCAGCGGCACGCTGTGCGCGCTCTCCGAGGGGGCCGAGCTGCACGGGCTGGGACGCCTGAGCGGGGCCTACGACGAGGAGCGCGAGGACCTTTTCGTGGTGGACTTCGTGGACCACCAAGCGTGGCAGCTCTCGCACGGCGGCCAGGTGCTGATGCGCGTGCACTACGGCCAGCCCGGCCTGCCGGTGCAGCCGCTCGACGCGGGCAAGCTGCGGTCCACCATCCGACGGATCTTCCGCGGCATCGGCGACGAGGACATCACACGCCTTCGGCTCATGGTGCGCGCCGCCACGCGCCAGGCCAACGGCACGTTGCTTGTCATCTCCGACCACGCGGCCGAGGAGGCACGCCGCCTCGCCGTGCAGTCCACACTGATCCGGCCCACCGTGCTCACCGCCTCGCTGGTGCATTCCCTGTCGGCCATCGATGGCGCCTTGCTCGTGGACCCCCAG
>JADHXT010000256.1 GCA_016782825.1 Candidatus Brocadiia bacterium
CCAGTCCGTCGATGTCCATCAAGAGCACAGCGGCGGTGTTGCCGTACCGCCGACAGGCGGCCACCGTCTCCCTGAAGCGGCCCACGAAGTGGCGGCGGGTGTAGAGCGCCGTCGTGGCATCGCGAACTGCCGCGTTGTATTGTCCCTCTGCGGCCAGCGCTCGCCCGGCGCTCCTGGCCAGTGTCGCGAGGTCCAGGCCCAGCCGCTCCGCCGCGGCCTTCCGCTCGGCGGCGGAGCCTCCCTGCGGCACCACGAGCCGAAGCAGCCCCACGCATTCCCTGCCTTCCACGACGGGAACCAGGAACCGTGCCCGCCGCTCGTCGGCGGTTTGTAGGGTGGTGCGCCGCGCCACGACCTCCTGCCAGGCTTCCTCGGGCGGCTGCGGCTGTGGCATCGTGCTGCCCATATACACGCGGTCGTTCTCGCGGTGGGCGCGCTGCACGAGCGTCGGCGCGGCAAACTCGTCGGCGACCTCCGCACCCGAAGCCGCAGCGTCGCCGGCCGGCCGCCGCTGCGTCTGCACGAGCCAGAGCGTGGCGGACGAGGCGCGCGCAAACCCAGCGGCCGTAGTCAACACCTCGCCCACGACGTGGTCGCCGCCGCGCTCGCCGTCGGCGAGTCTCTCGAAGCTGCGGACGGCCTCCGCGAGGGCCGCTTGGCGCTCCGTCCTGGTCCGCGTGGGCGCCGGGGCCGGCGCCGTCTCGCGCGGCCCCTCCTTGGACTTGCGGCGTCGCGGGAGCTCCTCCTCCCCGGGCTGGTCTTCCAGACCGTGTGCCCAGTCCAGCACTCCGATGCACAACAGGGCCGTGGCCACTCCCATGATGAGCGGCAGCAACTGCGGGATCCCCGCCTCGCCGCCGAAACGCTGCGTGAGTTCGTATCCCGACAGCACCAGGCTGGCGATTGCCAGAGCGGTGCCTCCCCCAATGAGCAGGCTGCGAGGCCTCATTCGGTTCCCTTCGTCTTGCCGTCGATGAGCACCAGCTCGCGTAGCGACTCCGCGAGTGCCAGGCTCACGCCTTGCACGTTCGCCAGATCGGCGAGCGTGTGGAAGGCGCCGTGCTCCTTGCGGTAGGCCATGATCGCCGCGGCCTTGCGCGGCCCCACTCCAGGCAGCAGGTCCAGCTCCGCCACGGTCGCCGTGTTCACGTCCATCCGATAGCGGATCTCTCCGTGCGACTGCACGACCGTGACATCCTGGGTGCGCGCCCGCATCTGGTGTATCACGATGGCAGCGATCAGCAACAGGGCCGCGCCGTACAACAGTGCCTGGTCCCTGCTGCTCAGCCACCACCATCCGTGGCGGTGCGGACTCCGTGTTGCCTCCGCTGCATCGGCGCTCCCACGCTGCTCAGAAGCGCTTGGGGATGTACGACGGGTCGTGTGCATGGGCCACGGCCACCTCGTAGGATATGTCGCCCCGCTCGTACAGGCCCAGCAGGCAGGCATCCATGCTTTGCATGCCGTACTGCTGCCCCGTTTCGATCACGGTGGCGAGGCGGTGACACTCGTTCTCGCGGATGATGCGCCGCGCGGCCGTGGTGGCCACGAGCACTTCGGTGGCCAGCACGCGGCCCTTGCGGTTCGCCATCGGCAGCAGGCGCTGGGCCACGATGCCCTGAAGCGACGCCGCCACCTGGATGATCGCCTGCTGTTGCTGCGCCGCGGGGAACACCCCGATGATCCGCTCCACCGTCTGCACGGCGGATGGCGTGTGCAGCGTGGTGAGCACCAGGTGCCCCGTTTCGGCGGCGTTCAGAGCCGTGGACACCGTCTCGTAGTCGCGCATCTCGCCCACGGCGATCACGTCGGGGTCCTGCCGCAGCACGTGGCGCAGCGCGCGGGAGAACGACTTGCTGTCGAGGTGAATCTCCTGCTGCACGACCACGGCCTGCTTGGGCTGGTGGACGTACTCGACGGGGTCCTCGATGGTGACGATCTTGCACCGTCGCTCGCGGTTGATCAGATCCACCATGTAGTTCAGCGTGGTGGTCTTGCCCATGCCGGTGGGCCCCGTGATGATCACCAGGCCGTTTGTGCGGCGCGCCAGATCGGCCAGGACGGCAGGCAGCCCCAGCTCGCCCGCCTCGGGGATACGGTCGCCACACAGGCGGATGGCGAGCTCGGGATTGCCGGCGTGGTAGTAGGCATTCACGCGAAAGCGGCCCATCGCATCGTCGAAGAGCGAGAAGCACAGCTCGCGTTCCGATTCGAGCACGGCCTTCTGCTCGTCGGTGAGCAGCTCCATCGTGAGGCGCCGCGTGTCGTCGCGCGACATGGCCTCGGTGTCGGCCAGAGCGATGTCCCCGTCCAGGCGAAACGCAGGGGGCAGGCCGGCCACAAGGTGAATGTCGGACGCGCTCAGCTTGCGCGCGGTGCGTAGGATCTGCCGCATATCCATGCGTGGTGTCTCTACCTGAAGGGAGCCGCCCGGATTATAGTGGCGCGTCGGCGCACTGTCAAGGTCGGCCGCCGCCACAGCCCCCGCGGCCTCTACGCGCCCTCGCCGCCGCCACGGCGGGACCGCACGTGCACGCTGATGGGAATCTCGGGGAACGGCAGCCCGCGGCGGAATGCATTGGCAAGGTAGCGCCGATAGGGTGCCTCGACCAGGCGCGTGTCGTTCACAAACACGATGATCGTCGGCGGCGCTACCGACACCTGCGTCCCGTAGAGGAACTTCGCCCGGCGGCCGCCCCGGGGTCTGGGCGAGCGTTCCGCCACGGCCTTCGCCAGGACGCGGTTCACCTCGCCCGTGGTGGCTCGCGTGTGTGCCTGCTTGTAGAGCTGCTGTGCCAGCTCGATCGTGGGCATCACGCGGCGGCCCGTCGTGGCCGTGGTGAACGTGAGGGGAGCGAAGTCCAGCCCGCTGAGCACCCCGCCCAGATAGTCGGCATACTCGCTGGTGGCCATATTGCCCTTCGCGAGGTCCCACTTGTTGCCGACGATCACGCAAGGCTTCATCTGGTCGGCGATCTCGCGTGCGAGGCGCTTGTCGAGGTCGCTGATCTCCTCGGTCACGTCCACCAGGAACAGCACGACATCTGCCCGTTCGATGGATCTCTGTGCCCGCACCATGCTGTAGAACTCGATGGAGTTGGCCAGGCGGCCGCGCTTCCGCACCCCGGCCGTGTCGATGGCCACGAACCGCTTGCCGTCCTTCTCGAAGTGCACGTCCACGGCGTCGCGGGTGGTGCCGGGCACCTCGCTGACGATCATGCGCTCCTCGCCGGCAATGGCATTGACGAGGGTGGACTTGCCCACGTTGCGCCGCCCGACGATCGCGAGCTTCATTTCCACCGGCACGATCGCGTGCTGCTCGCCGCTGGCGGGCTCTGGGAGGGCCTCCACGATCGCATCGAGCAGTTCGGCGCAGCCGTGGCGATGTGCGGCACTGAGGGGGATGGCTTCGCCGAGGCCGAGGGCAAAAAAGTCCGCCACGGCCCCCGCCTCCTCATGGCCGCTGGCTGGTGCCTTGCGTGCGCGAGTGCCACGTCGCGGCTGCTCGGCCATGGAGTCCACCTTGTTTGCCGCGAGGAGGATCGGGCGCCCCGTGTCGCGCAGGCGGCGAGCGATCGTTTGGTCGTCGGGCTGGAGCCCTTCGCGAGCATCCACCACGAACACAAAGAGGTCGGCCCGCTGGACGGCGTGGCTGATCTGCTCCTCGACTTCGTCGGTAAGCCCGTCCATGTCGGCGATGCCCATGCCGCCTGTGTCGACGAGGCGGAAGACATGATCGGCCACCTCCAGCTCGGCTGTCACGCGGTCGCGGGTGACGCCACGGGTAGGCTCCACGATCGCGATGCGCCGGCCCACGAGGCCATTGAAGAGGGTGGACTTGCCGACGTTGGGCCGGCCCACGATGGCCACGCAGGGCATGGCAGACGCCGGGGGGTGGGTTGAGGTCATGCGATGCGGCCTTTCCGTTAAGCTCGGGCTGCGCTCAGCCACTCACGGCCGCGGGTGTGGGGTGGACGACTTGCTCGTCTTCGGGTTCCAGATGCACCTCGCCGGGCGGCGTGCCGTCCACACTGCGTCGCAGTACGAAGTACAGGATCGTCATCGCCGCACATTCGAACGTCGCCCAGAAGGAAAGCACCAGGAGATTCAGCAGCACGCGGTGTGCCGAAAGTGCAAAGCCCATGATCGAGTCCCCGCTGCCGCCGGCGCCGAGCAGATGCGCTCCCATGGGATGCAGCAGCGCCGAGTAGCGACCCAACGAGCCGCCGGCCAGCGCCGACACCACGGCCCACTCGGTGCCTACGCGGAGCATCCACACAAACGCCAGGCAGGCAAAGCCATAGGCCGCCAGCACGGCCCACAGCCACAGGAACAGCCACGGCCGTGCGAACAGGTAGTGGAACGACCGGCTCCACGCCTGGAAGACGTCGCCATCGGAACTGCACAGGGTGCCGAACATCGTGGGCGCCCCCAGCACCGTCCACAACAAGAAAACCACAACGAGCAGCCCGGCCACCACGGCCAGCGGCGACAGCAGCGCGGCCACCACCTCGCCCACGTAGGGCACGCGCACGCCCCATCGTGCCAGGAGCAGCGCCGCGGTGCCGCTCGCGGCCACGCCCAACACCCCCGTGCACGCTCCTGCCCAGCGCGAATGCGTGCGGTCCGCGGCGAGCGAGGCGCCCACGCCGCTGGCGAGCACGCCGACACACACCACAGCCGCCGAAAGCACGTTGGACGCCACAAGTCCCACGAATGCGATGCCCAGAGCCAGCAGCGCCGCGATGGCAGGCAGCGTGAGGGTCGTGCCGCAGAATGCCCCGTGGTTGCGGCGAGCAAAGCCGGTGGCCGAAACCACCTCGATGCGTTCGCCCAGCGCATATTCCACGACCATGAGCCGCACGATCGCGGCCCCGTAGTAACACCAGATTACCACCAGCAGAAGAGTGACAGCGGCGAGGGGCCACAGCGTGGCCACACACGGCGGACTGATGACCAGCCACGCCACGAACAGGCCCGCGGCTTCCACTAGCCGGCCATCGCCCCATGCCGTGAGCCATCCGTTCTCGGGGGGCAGGCTGTTGCTGTACGCGGAGTAGAGCCACGCCACGAGGGCCAGAAACAGGCCGACGAGCGCGGCCGACAGCACGAGGCCCCTGAAGGCAAGCCAGAGCTTGCGCGGGTCGAGAGTGAGGCGGAAAGCGAGAAACGCGTCTGTCCAGCGCCCCTGAGTCTTCGCCATGCGGCCGCCTCCCTATTTCGTGGTGGAGGTGCTCTTCTTCTTGCTGCCCTTGGTCGAGTCGGTCTTGCTCTTCGAATCGGAGCCCGTCGAGTCCGACGAACTGCTCGAGGAGCTGGTGCTTTCGGCCTTGGCCTCGCGCTTGTAGGCGTCGCTGCGGTAATCGGTCTCGTAGAAGCCCGACCCGCGGAAAATGATGCCAGCCCCCGCACCGATCAGCCGTCGGACGCGCCGACCGCCACACTGGGGACAGGTGCGCACGCGCTTGGCGGTGATGGACTGGAAGCGCTCGAAGGTGGTATCGCAGCTCGGGCATTCGTATTCGTAGGTCGGCATCCGGTGTCAACTCCTCGGCTCGGCC
>JADHXT010000257.1 GCA_016782825.1 Candidatus Brocadiia bacterium
CGTCCTGTTGGGTCCAGCGGCCCGGCGCCTGGATGGCCTCGACCGGCGGATCCTCGCGTTTGCCGCGCTCACGCGGGTGCACGAGGCGCTCGCCGTCCTCGAAGAGACCCTTGACCTGCCGGGATGGCGCCTTGGTCTTCCACACCTTCCCCTGGTGCCGCACCCAGCCTGTCAACCTCACTGAGCCAAGGAGTGCGACGTACTCGCCCTTGCGTGCCGCAAGTGTGATGGGCTTGTCCCTCTGGCCGGCACGTGGGAAGCGGAGCGTGGCGGCCAGCCGGTACTCGCCTGAGCGAAGCACGACGCGGTCGCCGGGTTGTGCAGCGGCAAGGCCCTGCTCGATGGACTGGAAGGGCTTCGCGCCAGAGCCATCTGCCTCCTTGTCCTGCCCGAGCGGTTCCACGAACCAGTCGCGACCATGCGCTTTGGAGGCACCTGCGAGGAGCAGAAGCACCGCAGCCAGGACGCGGGGTTTTCGCATCGGACGGGCTCCTCGTGAAGCTCGTTGGTCGCTGCCAACGCGGACGCAATGGCTGGCCTGAAGTCAGCTCGCCACCATACTACGTCGCGGTTTCGTCAGGGTCAACGATGCGAGCCCTTGTGGCGCCTCCGCCTCCACTGGTTCGGCAGATTCGGCGATGCCCAGGCCGACGTTCGTTTGCCATGTTGAAGGTAACTCGGCCGCAGGCCCCCTTCGGTCCGCTCAGAACGCTACGGCCGGCTCGGCCGGGCAGTTGGGAGACGACAGAGAAGCGGGACGTTGACTGCGCAGATGGCCTACACGATCGGGGGCCGAGGGTTCTCATAGCCCATCGCGACTTCGTCGCTGGTCGGCCATCCGTTTGGACCTGTGGCGCCCTTCTGCGCGCAGACCATGCGAAGCTCGCCCTTCTCCAGCTTGAGCTTCTCGGCCAAGGGTCCGAGGAAGAACTCGTCCATGTACAGACACTCGCTGCCTCGCTCCCAGACGAGTCGCCTGTACGGTACGCCAGTCTCCGAGACCCCTTCCACCTTGACCTTCTCGAGCCACATGGCGAAGCCTTCGCAGTACCAATCGACTTCCCAGCCTCTGTCTTCCTCAATCCACTCCAGTCTGACGGTCTCCGGGCTCCCGAGCACCTCCTCGGCAAGCCTCCTGAAGTCCGTCGCCTTGATATGGTAGTACCTCAAGACTGCTCCTCCTCTCCGGCGCTGTCTGTGAGACGGGCGTGGACTTGGGCATCATGCCACGGCGTCACGGGTCCGGCAAGGACCCAGCGCGACGGTCGCCGCATTCCCTTCCATATGGAGGACAAGTCGACCGCATGCTACGCCACCGTCGGCGGTCTGCCAGGCCCTGCCTGTAGGCGCCCGCAACGCAATCCCGCCTACCGTTCCCCAACCCATCACTCAAGCCCCAGGCGGTTCGCTCGCATGTGGGCGAACCGCCTGTAGACGGGTAAGCCCGGAGGTAACGAAGATGTCAGAACAACCATTGGCGAGGTTTCGCGCAGGTGCAATGAGCTGCGCGATCTGGGAGAACGAGATAAACGTGAACGGCACCGCGAAGATGGCGCTGAAGGCTTCTGTCAGCCGCCGCTACGAAGACCGAGACGGCAACTGGCAGTCGAGTCAGAGCTTCGGGTGAAGCGAGATGCTGCTTGCGGTCTGGTCTCTGGGGAAGGCGTTTGAGAAGATCATTGAGGAGGAGCAGGCGCAGAACAGCTGCGCCAGGAGCACCGCGGACGAGGAAGTCGTGGTGTAGACATTGGTTGCCCTCGGCAAGCTCAACCACTCCCCGAGTTGAGCTTGCCTTCGGGCAGGCGGTGATGCAGATGAACAGCTGTCCCTGGTGCGACGAGTTGGTGACTGCCACAAAGCGGGGCCTCTGCTGTCTTTGGTGCGGCAGGGTTTTTGAACGGGAGCAGAAGAGCCTTGGTGAGTGGGTCGAGGCGGAGGGGGATGAAGATGGGGGTTGAGAGACACGCGGTCGGGTCAGTGGTGGCAGCATGGCAGGACGAGATCGAGCACGCCATCGACAACATCAAGCGAACCAAGTTCGACAGGTGGATGAGGCGCGAGTGGCACAAGGCAGCTGTGCGAGGCCGCGGGTCGCCGGAGAGGAAGGCAGAATGGAAGGAGTGGCGAAGACGGCGTTCCGGTGAGGCAGGTAGGGACGGAACCCATGGGCTGAACCACTCCCGAGCCAGCCAGCCCAAGGTGTGGGTCCGCGGTCGCGTTCCGAAGGAGTTCCTGGATTGGGTGGAGGGGCACTGGAGTCACGATGGCGAGACGCGGGCGGTGTTGAATGAGTGCTGTTTCGAGGTGTGGGAGGGGTGAGGAGGCAACGAGAGGCGGCGCGGGCCGCGATTTGTCTTCCATGTGGAAAACAACGGGGGTCGCACGACTGGCACGGCGCCGGCACGGAGAACGAAGGCCGACTCGCTTGATGGCTTGACATTCCGTAGCACCCCACTACAGTGATCCGGCGCTGAAGGCATCGTTGAGCACCAGGGTCGCACGGGAGAGCCAAGATGTCCGTCGGGCAGAGGTTCTGCTCTGTGTTGCTTCTGGCGGCTGGCGCCTTGCTCGCGGCCGAGCCGCAGCGTAGCTTCCATGTATCCCCCACGGGAAGCGATGAGAACCCGGGCACGAAGGCGAAGCCCTTCAGATCCATGGCGGGCGCGCGGGACGCAGTGCGGAAGATCAACGCAGACATGACTGGCGCTATCGCTGTCCTCCTCCGCGGGGGCACGTACGCCATCGAGAAGCCTGTCCTCTTCGAGTCCAGGGATTCCGGCACGAATGGCCACAACATCGTCTACAAGGCACATCCTGGAGAGACCGCAGTCATCAGCGGAGGCAGGCCGATCACAGGCTGGACCCAGGACGATGGCGGACGCTGGAAGGCTACCACGGACATCGACAACTTCCGTCAGCTCTACGTGAACGACATTCGCGCCGTCCGCGCCAGGGGAAAGGCCCCTCCGGGCATCGCGCTCCACGGACAGGACGGCTACACGACCACGAACGCCGACATGGCCAACTGGCGGAATCCCGGCGACATCGAGCTCTGCTACCACGTCGTGTGGACGCATTCACGATGCAGGGTCGACAGCATCAAAAGGCATGGAGAGCATGCGGTCCTCACCATGGCTCAGCCCCATTTCATGCTCGCGCGGAGCAAGGAAGGCGTCCGCGTGAAGCTCCCCAGCTACATCGAGAACGCCTTCGAGCTGCTCGACGAGCCTGGCGAGTGGTATCTGGACCGCGCCGCTGACACCCTCTACTACATCCCCCGGCCGGGCGAGGACATGACGGCGGTGGAGGTGATCGCCCCTGCCGTCGAGAAGCTGGTCGAGCTGCGAGGCACACTGGACAAGCCCGTCCACCACATCGTCTTCGAGGGTCTGACCTTTGCCCACGCCACCTGGCTGCGCCCCAGCCAGATCGGCCACGCCGACGTCCAGGCCAACTTCCTGGCCGACCCCAGCAGATTGCTCAAGCGCGGGGGGACGGTCACCACGGTGCACAACGAGAACATCAAGAGCCCGTCGAACGTCGTGTGCCGCGCGGCGAAGTCGGTCCGCTTCGAGCGATGCACCTTCACCCGGTTCGGCAGCGGCGGCATTGACCTCGAGTACGGTGCGCAAGGCAATGTGATCCGCGGCTGCCATTTCCGCGACATCTCGGGCACCGCGATCCAGATCGGCGACGTGCTCAAAGACGACCACCACCCCGACGACCCGCGGAAGATCGTGAAGGGCAACACAGTCGCCAACTGTACCATTCACGACTGCGGCGTGGAGTTCAAAGGGAGCGTCGGCATCTTCGTCGGCTACACCGACGGGACGGTCATCGCCCACAACGAGGTCTGCGATCTTCCCTACACGGGCGTCTCGATCGGCTGGGGGTGGGGTGAGGAGGACGCCGGCGGCGGGGCCTACGGGCAACGGCCTTTCCACGACACGCCCACCGCAGCTCGGAACAACCGTATCGAGCACAACCACATCCACCACGTCATGCAGGAGCTCAACGACGGCGGTGGGATCTACACCCTCTCCAACCAGCCGGGCACGGTCATCCGAGGCAACCACATCCACGACAACAGAGGCTCCCCGGGCGGCATCTATCTCGACGAGGGCAGCGGCTTTATCGAGGTCACCGGCAACCTTGCCTACAGCGTGCGCCGGGCGATGAACTTCAACAACCGCGCGCAGAACCGCATCGCGACCTGCAAGGTCCACGACAACCTCTTCGATGTGCGACCGGGCGGCCCGCCTCGCCGCCCTGGGAAGGTAGGGAAGGGCCTCTTGTGCGACGGCGTGGGCAGCTTCCAGAGGGCGCCGCACACTCCCGCCCTGGAGCCCGAGCATCTGACGATCGAGGCGTGGATCTGGCTCGACCAGTTCCCCTCGGACGACGATGGGCGCCGATGGATCGTGAACAAGAACACCCACGAGTTCACCCAGAGCCACTACGCGCTGATGATCTACTACAGGAAGGTCGGGGCGTATCTCAACATCGGCGGCGGACAGAAGAACTGCTACGAGTGCTGGAGCGCGCCGGATCTCCTCACCCCCAAGCGCTGGTACCATGTGGCGATGAGCTACGACGGAGCCGACCTCAAAGCCTACTGCAACGGACGCCTCGTCGCCTCCAAAGCCGTCGGCAAGAGGCGGGTTCCCGGCAGCACGCCACTTCACATCGGCCGGCGGCAGGATGGCTTCAACTACTTCAAGGGGATCATCGACGAGGTGCGGCTCTATAGCCGCGCTCTTCCTGCCGACGAGTTCAAGCCGGAGGCACCACGCCCGAAGAAGGGCCTCGTCGCCCACTGGAGCTTCGACGAGAGCGCCAAGGCACCAGCGGATGCGACAGCCATTGCCGCGAAGGCGGGCCTCGAACCCGCCTACCGCGAACTGCTCAGCGAACGCAAGCAAGGGGTCGAGAGATGATCCGGCCTGCAGTCGCAGCGACGGTTTCGACAGGCGGTCGAACGCGCCGTGCGGAACCGGCTGAGCACCGCTCGGCATGGGGCACAGCGATGAAGTTGGCCGAGAGGACAGTCTGCTGCACGGCGGTGGTTGCGGCCGGATTGCTGATCCAGTATCGAGCGGCGGCAGGAGACGCCAGCTCACGGATGGGCACGTCGGAATCGCGGGATGGGAAGAAGCACACGATCCTATTCGAAGGCAGACAGTGGAAAGGCGAATACTGGACGAAGGATGTCCCCGGCGGTGTGGAGACATCGCCCTATACGACAGCCATCTACGAGGTGCCGGCGGACGGGAGCACGTCGGCGCGTCGGATCCCCGTGGACGTAGAAGGGAAGGCGAACCACCCAACGTACGGAGCAGACGGTGGGTGGGTCCATTTCCAGGCTCGTAAGGACGATCGATGGCACCTGTTCAGATGCCGTCCTGATGGGTCTGCGGTGCAGAACCTCACGAAGGCCCACACCCCACCGGGCGACCGCTTCGGCTACCGGATTTCCCGCGACGGCAAGAAGATTCTGTTCACGTACAACGACGGCCGGATCGGTAGAGTGGGGATCATGGACCCCGACGGCGGG